>JAAYUT010000370.1 GCA_012517485.1 Candidatus Atribacter fermentans | reverse complement strand
GACCTAAAAAACCATAAATATCGTTTTTTTCTACTTTAAGATTTAAATCCTTTACTACCATTAAATCATTATAGGTCTTACATAGATTTTCAGTTTGTATCATAGAACAGTTCTATATCCTCCTTTCAATACCACTAAAACATACTTTGGGAATAACCTCTTTTATTGGTTCATTAGATTAGATAGTCATACTGATTATTTTATACTATTTATAGTGTAAATGTTGATTATCCGTTCCCAGATTGATTAAAATTGTTTGTTTTAAAAATTCCTAAGATAAAAAAGAAAGTTCAACTAATTTTTGAGCAGAAATGGTAAGATTTCAGAGAAAAAGGAGGAAAGGGATGCCGGAACTTCCTGAGATAGAAATAATTAGAAGGGAGCTCTTCCCTTCATTGGTCAAAGTAAGGATAGTTGGTTTAGAAATAGCTGATAATAAAATTCAGATTCGTTCTGAAGATATCCTTAATAAGACTATTATTGACTTGATCCGAAAAGGGAAATACCTTTTTGTAATTTTTAATGACCGGAGTTCTCTTCTTTTTCATTTGGGAATGACCGGAAGTTTAATCTATACCAAAAAACGAGAAATTCTTCGATTTCAAAGAGCTCGTATTGCCACCGCTCAGGGTTTTATATCTTTTTGTGATGCCCGACGTTTTGGGAAAATGAAATTTTTAATTGAAAGCGAAAGAGAAAAAGTCTTGCAAAGTCTTGGATTAGACCCATTCTTTCCGGAATATACCTGGGATAATTTTATACGTCTCTTAATAAATAAAAATCTCCCGGTAAAAAATTTTCTCATGAATCAAAACTGGATATCTGGGATTGGAAATATTTATTCCAGTGAAATTCTTTTTTTAAGCAAAGTTCATCCAGAAAAAAGGGTGAATAAGTTAACTATTAAAGAGAAGAAATCATTATTTGAGTCAATCCCTCAAGTCCTCAACCAAGCAATACAATGCGAGGGGACTACTATTCGAGATTATCAACGCACCAATGGCACACGTGGTTTTTTTCAAAATTGTTTAAAAGTTTATGATCGAGAAGGAAAACCTTGTTTGGTATGTGGAACTCCGATTGAAAGAATAAAGTTGGCTCAACGAAGTACCTATTTTTGTCCACATTGTCAGAAAAAATAAAGATTATTATTGTTATTTCCAAATCCATCTTTAAAAAAGAAATTTCCCACCAATTCGTTTTCAATTTCTTGCTCAATAAGAATTATTGAAAGGAAATAATTAAAAGATTCATTTTTTCTGAATGATTGAAAGTGAAAATGATGATGACATTGACACATATTCCATATTTTGAAAGGAGGAAGTTTTTTTGCTCAATCGGCAAGAAATCGGTGAAGGTTTACTCAGTTTTTTCTTTCCGCAATATTGTGTGAATTGTAAAAAATATATTGCCGAGTCGGCGGGCTATCCCTTATGTAAAAAGTGTGAAGAGATGATTCGAAAAGATATTTCTCCCTGTTGTCTAGTCTGTGGAAGACCGTTACTGAGCAACCGCCAGACTTTATGCCGACGTTGCCGAGAGAAACCATTTTCTTTTGACTTTGCTCGAGCCGTAACTCTCTATGAGCCTCCAATTAAAAATGCTATTCATGCTTTTAAGTATCGGAAGATTTTATCTTTAAAAATTTTGTTTATGCATTTGTTTTTCGAATATTTATCTTCAAACCCTTTTTATCATGATATTGATGGTGTTCTTCCAGTGCCGCTCCATCCATCTCGTCTTCGAGAAAGAGAGTTTAATCAAGCTGAAATTTTAGCCCAGGATATTTCTAAATTTTTACAAAAACCGCTTATGCATAAAGCTGTAACTCGAAAAAAGAAGACCCTCCCGCAAGTAGGGTTAAGTATGAAAGAGAGAAGACTTAATCTCCAAGGTGCTTTTCAAGTAGAGGATGAAAAATTTATAGCTAAGAAAAAAATATTGATTATTGATGACGTTTTAACTTCTCGCTCAACCGTTGACAGTCTCGCTATGGTCTTACGTGGGGCAGGCAGTCAAACCATATTCGTTTTAGCATTGGCAACTGGAAAATAGTTGGGATGAATAAATTAAATAAAAGATGAAAAAATATTCACAATTATGAAGTTTTATTGACAATTTAATTGAAAAATATAAAATAGAATTGAATGTATATTAAAATAATGAATAATCATTCATTTTGGATTTTAACTAAAAGGGATGAGTTATGAATCTTACTGATGAAAACGTTGAGTTAATGACTCGAATTGCCTGGCTTCACTATATGGAAGGCCTTACCCAAAATGAAATAGGCCATCTCTTAAAACTGTCTCAGCCAAAAGTTGCAAGACTTATCGATAAAGCACAAAAAAATGGCATTGTAAAAATATCAATCGAATCACCTCTTTCAAATTGTTTAAAAATCGAATCAGCAATTCGCAAACAATTTGGACTTCAAGATGTTGTAGTCATTCCAACTCCTCAAGAAAAAGAGATTTATGAAAGTATTGGTCGAGCTGGAGCATGGTATCTTGAAAAGGTATTAAATAATGGGGATTTGGTTGGAATTGCCTGGGGCAGAACCCTGAAACACCTCGCTTTGGCAATTCGTTCAGCAAAAGTGAAGAACCTTAAATTTGTTACTATGGTTGGCGGTTTGACATCCTCAGCTTCATTGAATCCTTATACTATAGGAGAAAAACTGGCATCGATTTTTGAAGGAGAATGCTATTATTTATATGCTCCAGCTGTGGTTGAAAGTGAAGAAATTAGAAATTTTTATTTGAATGAAAGAATCAACCAAAACACTCTTCAACTTGCACGTCAAGCGAAATGGTCTTTGGTTGGTATCGGTACGGTTGATGTGCGTTATTCAATTTACTCTTTAACTGGATTTATAGATTATCACGAATTAGAAGCATTAAAGCAAAAAGGAGCTGTTGGAGATATTTTAGGTCAATTTTACACCATTGATGGCACTATTTTAGACACACCATTGCACCGAAGAACAGTAGCAATACCGCTTGAAGATATTCAAAAGATGCACAATGTAATCGGGGTGGCAGGCGGAGATGAAAAAGCCGATGCCATTCTTGGAGCTCTCCGAGGTCATTTTATCAATATTCTTATCACTGATGAAAAGACCGCTATGAAAATTATAAGTCGAATACCAGGTTTGGAGGGATAAAAATGGCCAAAATAACTTGTATAGGAATCCTGGTCGCTGATCTTTTGGGTCGACCAATCAATCGTTTACCAGAAAAAGGAAAATTGATTTTAATCCCACAAATGGAATTGCATGTTGGCGGGGGAGCTAATAATACTGGAGTGGTTTTGAAAAAATTAGGTGAAGAAGTGGTGATGGTTGGGAAAGTTGGGCAAGATGGTTTAGGAGAATTTATCATCAATTCACTAAGAAAAGAGGGGATTGATCCCAAAGGCATAACAATGACTCAAGAATATCCGACATCAGCGACCATGGTCTTAGTCGATGAGCAAGGAGAGCGTTCCTTTATACACTGTGCTGGAGCCAATCAAAGTTTAAGAAACTCTGACATTCAAGATGAATTTTTTCTCGATTCTGATATTGTTCACATTACTGGAACCTTTTTAATGCCTGGTTTTGATGGACCCGAGACAACTGCACTTTTAAAGCGAGTTAAAAAGGCTGGAATTACCACTTCTATTGATACCTATTGGGATGACAGCGGACGATGGCTTACCGTTATTGAACCCTACCTTCCTCTTCTTGATATTTTCATTTCGAATCGGGATGAATCCACTCGTATTTCAGGTCGTCAGAATTTGGTAGATAACGCTAAATTTTTTCTTGATTATGGGATTCGAGTCGTAGCGATCAAAATGGGG
>JAAYUT010000369.1 GCA_012517485.1 Candidatus Atribacter fermentans | reverse complement strand
TCCATTTTGTTACCTCCTGTTTTACAAAAATCACCTGGAGGTAGAATAGTTTATATCAAGATTTTTAGGTGAGGCAACGATAGGAGTTCATCAAGATTTTAAGTGATTCAATTCGATAGCTTGACAGGAAAAAAATAAAAGTATTATAATATTTTTGAAAAATGTTCTGAACAAATGTTCATAGTTAGTAACTCAACTTTCAAAGTTCAGTAATAGAATTTTTCTTTTCAACCATGCTGGAGGACTATTTACAAAATTAGTAACTAGCTCTTTGGCTTCTTTCTTCTGAAAGAACGAAAATCTGTTTAATCACTTCAGGTGTAATTCCCCGCCGCTTGCGGCGTAGTACAATAGGTATGTGGATACAAGCAAATACATACACAAGAGCCATAGTGTCATTGTGCTGATCTATCACTTGGTATTCCCGGCCAAGTACCGAAAAGTGATCTTTGACGAAACCGTTGACCAGGTACTCAAAGAGGTATGCTTGGATATCGAAAAGCGCTACCAGATCAAGTTTCTGGAAATTGGTACTGATCAGGACCATGTCCACTTCCTGGTCCAGTCCGTGCCCACCTAGAGTGTCACAAAGGTGGTGAGAATGATCAAAAGTCTCACCGCCCGTGAGATCTTCAAGCGATGCCCCCTGGTCAAGAAACAGCTTTGGGGAGCGGAGTTCTGGACTGACGGCTACTTTGCCGGGACAGTCGGGGAAACACGGTAGTTAGAACACGATTGGTAATTATGTCAAAGAACAGGAGAAGAAATACCAGAAACTCTATGAAAACCGACAACTCAATCTTTTTGAGTGAATACCCCGCTGTTTGCAGCGGTGATGCTTTATTAAGAGATTGGAGGATTAAATATGAGTTTTTATGAGACCATTAAAGAAATTCCAAAGAAAATGAAAGCAGTTGTTGCTTATGCTCCTGGTGATTATAAACTTGAAGAGATTAATGTTCCTAATATTGGAGATGAAGAGATTTTGTTGAAGGTAAGTGGTTGTGGAGTCTGTGCAGGTGATGTAAAAGCATATCACGGAGCTCCATCGCTTTGGGGCGGAAATGGACAGCCTTCTTGGATTAAACCTCCTTTTATTCCAGGACATGAATTTTATGGTAAAGTAGTAGCTATAGGAGCTAATGCAAAAAATAAATATAAATTGTCACTTGGAGATTGGGCTGTATCTGAGCAAATAGTTCCTTGTGGAAAATGTGGGTTCTGTTTAGAAGGAAACTATTGGATGTGTGAAATACATAACATTTTTGGTTTTCAGGGAAAAGTTGCAGATGGTGCCTTTGCTGAGTATATTAAGTTACCTAAAACTGCCCGTAATTATAAATTACCTGAAGGTTTTCCCTTGAAAGTTGCTCCTTATGTTGAGCCATTGGGTTGTGCTATTCATGCTATAGAAAGAGCTGAAATTCAGTTTTATGATGTTGTTGTCATTGCTGGTTTGGGAGCTTTGGGGTTAGGAATGGTGCAAGCAGCTCGGTTAAAAAACCCAAAAATGCTTATAGCAATTGATATAAAAGAAAAACGACTTAATCTAGCTAAGGAATATGGTGCTCATATTATTATCAACCCAAAAGAAGAAGATGCAGTATTAAAAGTAAAGGAACTCACTAATGGTTATGGTTGTGATGTTTATGTTCAAGCTAGCGGCCATCCTAACGGAACAATCCAAGGTCTTCAAATGATTCGAAAATTAGGTCGCTATATCGAATTTAGTGTATATAATGATCAAGTTACAGTAGATTGGAGTATTATTGGGGATAGAAAAGAGCTTGATATTCGAGGAGCTCATCTAAGCCCTCGAAGTTATGAATCAGCCATTCGTTTTCTTAGTGATGGTTCAATTAAAGCTAACGATATTATTACTCACGAATTACCACTTGAAAAATACAAAGAAGCATTTCATTTAGTTGAAAAAGGAGAAGAATCGATTAAAGTTGTTTTAATACCTTAATTATTAATAGTAATAATTATAATTTATTTCATAAATAATTTATATATTGCTTAATTAGGTAACTAGTTGGTTTATATTATATGTTTAAAGGAGAATTAGCTATTTTGGGATCTTGGAATTCTTCAATTGCACCTCTCCCTATCAATGAATGGGAAAGCGCCTTAAAGTTCATGAATAGCGGAAAAATCCAAGTGAAACCACTCATCAGTCATCGAGTTCGTTTGGAAGATTGTCAATCAGTATTTGAGATGATGTTTTATAAAAAGGAAGTATTTACTAAGGTCATGTTTGAACCAGAATTGTAAAAAGAATATCGAGAATATGGAGGTGGTGAATGGGATAAGGAGAAGAAGGTTTTAAAATTATTTAATAGGGTATAGGGTGCGTGTGTTTAAAAAATGTATTTGGAAAAATCTAACTAGTGGTTCTTGCGATTTTTAAATTGGGGATGACATTGATTTAATTTTTTTAAAGGATGAGAGCAATGTCAAGGTTAAATAAAAAGATCATGATTGTGTTTGTGTTAGTATTTCTGATTGGGCTATTTAGTACGTTAGCTTTAGCGGCAGATGATGTAGAAAGCCAAAGACGTGAATTAGCTCAAAAGTATAAAAATGCCGAACCGGGAGAAAGCTTTTTAGTTGGTCATATTACATTTCACCTTTCGCAAGAATACGCAATGATGGTTTACCAATCCATTGAACAAGCATGCAGACAACTTGGTTTGCAATTTAAAGGTGTTTTGGCTACATCGGATGCCGAATGGATACAACAAACTCAGAGTTTGATAGCTTCTGGTGCAAAAGCGTTGATTTTCAATTGTCCATCAGTCTCGGTTATACCCGAGCTTGCTAGAATATGCAATGAAAATAAGGTATTCTTAGCAACCTATTTTGGCATAACTGCGGAAACTTTCCCTGGTGATTTTGGTCCTTACTGGGTTATCGATAATACTCCTATGTCTGACGAACAAACTTTCCTTCCTTTAGTGTTGTTGTTCCAGAAAATGAGAGAAAACGGTAAAACTAAATTCCTCCACATCCAAGCCAGCAAAACAAACGCAACAATTTCTACTGCTTTGATT
>JAAYUT010000368.1 GCA_012517485.1 Candidatus Atribacter fermentans | reverse complement strand
TCGTACAAAAGGTTTTTCCAAATCGGAGGTGTAAATGGTAAACCGTTGATTTTAAAGCCAGAGGGTAGGAATTCCCTCTGGCTTTTTAATTTGAATCTGTTTGATTTCAAAATTCTGTAAAAGGATTTATTTATTGAAACTATGAAAGAAGATGTATTCAAGTTTCAGGTCTTTTTTTCTTTACCAATTTAGTAAAGAATAGAGATAGATTTTTAATTCAAAGTGAATGGGTAATTACGTATCGTTTTTATGTAGAGAGTTGAATTTATAAAATAAATAATGGAGGAACCTTATGAAAGCAGCAGTTTTAGAAGGCATTGACCAATTGGTGGTTAAAGAAGTACCAGATTATATAGTTGGGCCAGGTGAAGTATTGGTTCGAGTAAGAACCTGTGCAGTTTGTGGATCTGACCTGCGAATTATGCATTCAGGAAATCCTCGTGTAAAGTATCCTCAAATCGTGGGACATGAAATTGCCGGAGAAGTTGTTGAAGTAGGAGCTGGCGTTGAACGGTTCGGAGTTGGAGACCGAGTAGCTGTCGGAGCCGATGTCCCCTGTGGGAAATGCCATTGGTGCCAAAACGGGATGGGAACGAACTGTGCTATTAATTATGCTGTCGGTTATCAATTTCCTGGTGGTTTTGCAGAATATATCCTTTTGAATGAATTAACGGTAAACCAACAGGTCGTTAATTTAATACCCGATACCCTATCCTTTGATGAAGCCAGCTTAGCAGAACCTTTAGCTTGTGCCATAAATGGTTTAGAGATGAGTCAGTTAGGAGTTGGAGATGCGCTTTGTATTATTGGAGCTGGTCCAATAGGTTGTATGATGATTGAATTAGGTCGTCATATGGGAGCAACAAATATTATTGTAATTCAAAGGTCACAAAAACGGTTGGATATGGCTAAAAAATACGGTGCCGACCATTACTTTCTGAGTGATGACCCTGATATAGAAGCAAAGGTGAAAGGAGTTACGAAGGGTGAGGGGCCAGATGTCATCATGATTACTTGTGCATCTCCTGACGCTCAAGAACAATCACTTCTTTTAGCACGGCATCGAGCCCGAATTAATTTTTTTGGAGGTTTGTCTTCAACAGCCAGAAAACTCAACATATCCAGTAATCTTATTCATTATAAAGAGCTTACTGTGTTAGGAAGCCATGGCAGTCTTCCTCGTCATCACAAAAAAGCCATACAAATCATTGATAAAGGCATGGTTCATGCTGCTCAATATATTACTCATCGTTTTCCTTTAGAACAGATACACGAAGCTTTCCATGCTGCTGAATCAAGAGAAGGATTGAAAGTGGTGGTGAACCCTTAAAAATGGATACCATGAAAGCATTAGTTTTATTAAAAAAAGGCACTATTCAACTCCAAAACGTTCCAAAACCAAAACCAGCAAAAGGAGAAGCCTTAATACGGGTAAGAGCGTGTGGTATCTGTGGATCAGATATTCCCCGAATTTATGGTGATATTGCTTATTATTACCCCTCAATTCCCGGGCACGAGTTTGCGGGTGATGTTGAAGATGTCGCAGATCTTAATCAAAACGGGAATTGGATTGGTAAAAGAGTGACGGTTTTCCCCCTGATACCTTGCTACCATTGTCGTTTATGTCAAATTGGATTGTATGAAATGTGTGAAAGCTATGGATATATTGGATCACGACGTGATGGTGCTTTTGCCGAATATGTTACTGTACCGGTTGTCAATTGTTTAGAACTCCCCGATAAGGTTTCTTACGAATCAGGAGCCTTAAGCGAACCAGCGGCAGTAACCCTTCATGCTTTACGGAGGTCATCAATACCTTTTGGAAAAACCGTTGCAGTATTTGGTTTGGGTCCTATAGGAGTGCTTTTTGGAATCTGGGCAAGAATTGCAGGAGCTCGGCGTTTGATTGGTTTCGATATTGATCAGCAAAAAGTTGATTTTGCCCGAGAGAATGGTTTTGATGATGCCATGATCCCTGAACCAGAAAAATTAGAAAAAGCGGTCAAAAACTATACCGAAGCTGGTGGTTTCGATCTCACTTGTGAAGCTTCTGGTAGTAACCGTGCTTTAGTTCATTCCATCAAAATAACTCACAAGTTTGGAGAGGTTTTACTTTTGGGAAACCAGGAACGGGATGTAACCTTAACCCCTCAGGAAATGAGCCTTATTTTAAGAAAACAGTTGACTCTGCATGGGACTTGGAATTCTCGATTCACTCATATTGGGTCGGATTGGAAGGCGGTTTTGGAATTTGAAAATTCTGGCCAAGCAAATTTTAAACCATTCATTTCTCATCGTCTTACTTTAAAAGAAGTTCCTGAATTTATTCAGCTTATGAAAGAGAAAAAAGTATTTTACAAGAAAGTTCTCATCATTCCTTGAAAAACTGATTTTCAATAAAGTTATTGACTCGACTATAGATTTCGAAGGAGGAAAGTCAGTTATGAACGCTCAACCGGTAAAAATTAGCGCATCATTGGATTGTGCAAATTATTTAGATTTATTATCAGATATTCGAAAATTGGAAAAAAGTGGGGTTGACATGCTCCACTTGGATATTATGGATGGACATTTTGTACCAAATTATGCACTCGGAACCAATTTGCTCCGTAAACTTCGTCCTCAGACGAACCTTCTATTTGACGTTCATTTCATGACCAGCAACCCTGAAGTGTCAATTCCAATTTTTGCTGGCTTAGGCGCTGATATCATTACTTTTCATGTTGAAACCACGTCTCGTCTTCATCAGATGGTCAGTTCTATAAAAAATTTAGGGAAAAAGGCCGGATTAGCCTTAAATCCATCAACACCGCCAGATATCCTTGAATATATTCTTCCTTATATCGATATGGTTTTAGTGATGACAGTAGATCCAGGGTTTGTTGGACAAAAGTTTGTACCGGAAGTGGTAAAAAAAGTTCAAATCATCAAAAACCTGATCGAATCCTCCCAATTAAAAGTTGATGTTGCTGTAGATGGAGGGATTGGTGAAAAGACAGTTCCACTTTTAAAAAAAGCCGGTGCTAATGTTTTTATAGCTGGAACCTCCAGTATTTTTTCGGGAAAAGAAGAAATTGAAATTGCTTCTCGTAAATTTCGACAATTATGTGAAAAAATATATTAAGGAGATGAAAATATGTCTTTTTATGAGGATCTTTTTAATCAACTCTTGACCTGGAAAAAAATCGATACCCATGAACATTTTCTTCCTCAAAATACTTATCAAGATCATTCGGATATTTTGTTTGCCATTCTTCGGGAAAGCTATCTTCCCTGGATTATCTATGGAGCACGGGATCACAATATTGTGACAATAACCCGTGATGGCCTGCTACAAGGGATGAAGAAGATTCCTGCCAGTGCTTTTTTACGATATATCATTGAGGCTTTTCATTATATGTATGGTTTTTCTGATGATGAATTGAATGAAAAAAATTGGGATCAACTTTCCCAACGTATTCGAGAAAGTTATTCAAAGAATAATATGCTTGATCATTGGATTTTTGATAAGTTAAATATTGAAAAGGTAGTTCATGATCGTTATTGGAAATTGGGAGAATTCGATATAGACTTGAGTCATTTTTATCCGGTTTTGAGAATCGATCCGTTATTTTATGGCTATTCAAAAGTGAAATTAAACCATGACCGGATGAATCCCCATATCGAGGCAGCGAAGCAGGGAATTTATATTGAGACATTTGATGAATATCTTTCCTATATTGATCAGCTTTTTAAAAATGGAATTGCCAAGGGAATAGGTACTATGAAATGTGCGGTTGCTTACGATCGAACTCTTCGCTTTGAACGAGTCGAACGAGAGCAAGCTGAAAGGGCTTTTTATAAAAAAGATGGAACTGAACTCTCATTCGAAGTGAGAGATTTTCAAGATTACATTTTCCATTATTGTCTTCAGAAAGCTGCTGATTATCGTTTACCAGTTCAAATTCATACCGGTCCGGGAAAAGCTTTTGAGACAGCTGCCTCACATTTGGGGAATATTTTTGAAGAATACCATGAACTAAAAATATCACTGTTCCATGGGAGTTTCCCTTGGGTTGGTGAACCAGGAGCCATGTCGCTTTTTTATCCAAACCTTTATTTAGACTTGGTTTGGCTACCGGTTATGTCACCAACCTATGCGGTTCTTGCCTTGTCGGAATGGTTGGAAACTACTGGAGGGGCAAGAATCATGATGGGAGGCGATTCCTGGAATGCTGAGGGTGCAGTTGGATCAATTCTTTATAATCTCAAAACTATTGCCTATGTTTTAACAGAAAAAGTTGAAAAGAAATATCTTAGCCGATCATCAGCTGAACAAATCGGTAAAATGATTCTTTACGACAATCCCAAAGAGTTTTTAAGCAGGTAAGAGGGCGCAATGTATTAATTTTCTTTTCATGCTCAACTGTTTCTACTATGCAGCATACAAGTCTATCCTAAAAATGTAAAATCGTTTTACGTTACCGTCATCCTAAACGGTGCTTTCCTGCGTGAGGATCTCATCTTTTCATCATTATAATAATACGAAATGAGATTGCCACGTCGCATAGGACGCTCCTCGCAATGACGGAGCAGGAAAAAATTCAAATCCTCCTAACCCCCTTAACTAAAGGGGGAAACGATTCTTGGAAAAGTATTTTCATCATCTTCTGGAGCCACCAAAGTGGCATACAGGTCTATCCTAAAATACCAGAATTCGTGAAAAGTGATGAAACAAAAAAGATAAAGACATACCCTTCTTGAATTCTCTAAATAGGGGAATATATTGAACAATTCCCCTGCTGCGAGGGGTGGCGCTTGGCGACAGGAATGGTTTTTTTTGTTTGTCCAGAGAAAATATTATTAATAAATCATCTCTTATTAAAAAAGAAATGAAAAATATCGAAAATTAGAAATAACCTGTAAACTTGTCTTCATGGTATCTTTGTTTGAAGGAAAGCATAAGTTTCTCGAGCTATCATTAATTCCTCGTTGGTTGGAATAACCCAAACTTCGACTTGAGAGCC
>JAAYUT010000367.1 GCA_012517485.1 Candidatus Atribacter fermentans | reverse complement strand
GCAGCAGTTGTTTGGTCTCCGCAGACAAGCTGATCTCTCCACAGCGTTCCAATATTTTGATCCCTTCCGGCAAGAATGGATGCAAGCGCTTGGAGCAGATGCGTCCATAGATCTCCCAAATTTGTTCCAATGCCACTACCACTTCCCCACAATAGATTGGTTTTTTCCCCTTTCTCTTATGCTGACCTCGCGGGTAACCATGTCTCAAGATGCGAATGGCATACTTGCGGTGATACCCGCTGGAGGCGATGAATTCATCCAGTATTTTGTGCTTGTCTGCTTTGGAAGCTTTGAGATACCTCGGTTGGATGGTTTCCCATAATTCTCGCTTGCTGCGTTGACTCATCATTGGCTCCTCCCGGCATCTTTTCTCTGCCGGATAGTAACATTCTTATTGAGTCAACGTTACTTCCCATGGTTACTTTTTATTTGAGGCAATTCGGATTCTTGACTTAATAATATCATTATGTTAAGATTACAAGAGTCATGGGCACGACGGGATTCGAACCCGCATGGTGATCGGCACCGACAATCCCCAAAATTGTTGCGTCTTCCAGTTCCGCCACGCGCCCGAACTAATTGGGCTCATCCGGCAAGGTGAGCCCCTCGCTTTTTAATGCTCGATCACAACCGGATAATACCCGTTAAGAGTGTCGAGCCGGATTCCGGTGGAGGCATATCAGTCTGCTCCTTCGTCATCCTTCACTTGGATGTATAAATCAAGCATTGCCATCAATGCTTGTTCCCACTTATTTTTTTCATTTGTAGTCCATTCTGGTTTAGAAGGAAGAGGCAGCTTTCTAAAAACAGGCTCTAATTGTCTAAACCAAAATTCAGTTCCGTCTTCTCCTATAAAAACATAAGGAAGAACTACCTTTCCAGAATTTTTATTACGTTCTTTTAGCTTATCATCTGAACTAGCCCTAGCATTAGGCTTAATATTAGGGATTTCTCCCTTAATAAGTTCAGCCTCTGTGCAAAGACCTTTAAACAATGTAACCATTCTGGACCTTTGTTTTTCAGGCTGTTTTCCACGAAAAGCATCATCTAATTGAATATCATTTGCAGTAGAAGGATCTAAAATCTGGAAAATATCGCTATAAGCGCTCCGCAATATCTCTGCTAAAATATTTTTATATTCGTTTGTAGATGCTCTTCCTAATCCATTAAGAGCTTCGGTTCTGTTGCCTTCTTCATCAATTAGACCCAGAAATTCAAGCGCGCTAAGAGTTCGATTTGCCAAACTAGGTGAAATTCCAACCCTTTGAATTTCATCTTTTGTTAAAGGCCAAGTCAAACCGGTCTCCCTGAATCTTTTCACAACTTCCATTACGTTTGATGGGCTTGCGTAAGGAGCAAAATTTTCACCTTTATCATAAGACATTAGAACCTCTTTTCTAATCTGTAACTTGAGTACCGCGATATTTTAATTCAATAATAACATCTTGTCAAGGAGCGTTATTTGCTACATATCACTTTGATACGTTCATTATTGTACTCGTCAAACTGTTGTAAGATGTGCAAAAGATAATGTGATTGGAGAACGGATATGAATGAACCAAGACTTATAAAAATTGTGGCTGGATGGTCAGCACATGGCGATGGATGGGCCGTGCATGCTTCCACAAAAGAAGCGGCTATTCAGAAATTTAAAGAACGAAAGAAATTTTATGAGGAATTGAAGGGAAGGCCTTTTTGGTATGAAAATCCTGAAAATCCAAATCATGTTACAGTAAAATGATTCCTATGAAACAAGACGAGAAAAACAAGAAAACAACTTCTGAAAAACCAGTATCTCTTAATCCTCTCGGATTCAAAGAGGCACTAGACGCTTTGCTGAAAGTTAAACCAGAGGAAGAGAAAAAAGAAGACAAGGAAAAAGAGCCAAAGAAGTAATCTTTCTATTGGCTCTTTCTGTAATTTCTACGAATCAGCTATATTGGGTTTGCCAAAGGGATAATTCCCTAAAAAAAACAATGGCAAACCTATTGCCATTCCTTTGATACTATGTTGACATGGGATCATTTTTTGTGCTTTTCCGAAAAACCAAAAAACGGTTCCAAGGATTAATCCCATCATTGCCAGCCCTGAT
>JAAYUT010000366.1 GCA_012517485.1 Candidatus Atribacter fermentans | reverse complement strand
CAAGAGTAACTATTCCCGGGACCTATGTCGATGAAGATGATCCTAGTTATTTTCTAATAGGAGGTCCTTTTAAATCTTGTTTAGCTCATTATCTTAAAAACGATCTTCAATTCGAAAGTAATCTTTCCTATCTTTCTGGTTCAGCAGAAGTATATGAAAAATGGAATTGGGAATCAGGTCGTCCGGTTCCAAGATATGAAGGAACGGTAAGTCTGGGATATCCAAATCAATGTGAGGAATTGTCAAAAGCCTTACGTCGTTCTGATTTTCTCAAAGTGTTTATAGCCAGTGGGGTATATGATTTGGAATGTCCTTATGATTCTGTACTTTACAGTATAAATCATCTGAATCTACCAGTGGAAAGAAGAAACAATATCACTCTACATCTTTATCCTGGAGGTCATATGCTCTATACCAACCCAGAAGCTCATGCTAAATTAAAGAGGGATTTACGGGAATTTTATCAGGATATCCTTGGAGAGTGATTTTTTATGGTTCAGAAGAAAAAGATGAAGTCTTCCGAGAAGATTAAAATCTATACCTTAGTCGATAACACAGCCGGTTACGGTTATCAGGGAGAATGGGGGCTTAGTTTTTATATTGAGGGTTTCGGGCATAAAATTCTTTTTGATACCGGAATGACCTCTCTTGCTTCCGAAAATGCTCGATTAGCAAAGATAGACCTTTCATCTATCGATGTTTTGATTCTTAGCCATGGGCATAATGACCATACAGGAGGGTTAGCTAATTTCTTGAAATACATTGGAGAAGTACAAGTTATTGCCCACCCCGATATTTGGACCAAAAAATATGTGCGAGAAAACCAAAACTCTTTTGAATATATTGGAATTCCAGCTTGTCGAGAAGAATTGGAGAGTAGGGGAGCACGATTTCATCTGACCAAAAAATCTTTTAAAATTTGTCAATCCATCATAACAACCGGTGAAATAAACCTAAACAATTCTTATGAAAAAATTGATAGTGATTTGTTGGCAAAAACCACTGGAAAATTTTCTTCAGATTCAATGATGGATGATTTGTCTTTAATTATTCAGACCGATCGAGGTTTGGTGGTTGTTACTGGTTGTGCTCATCGTGGAATTATAAACACGCTCCAGCATGCTCAGAAAATGACAGGAGATCATCGAATTTTAAATGTTATCGGAGGGTTCCATCTTTATAAAGCCTCTCAAGAACGATTGGATTGGACAATTCAAAATCTAAAAGCCATGGGTGTCCAAAAGGTGAGTCCCTGTCATTGTACCGGATTCAATGCCATGGTTCAGATTTACCAAAATATGCCAGAACATTATCAACCGATTTACGCCGGATCAATTATTGAAATTGAAGCGGGGATCGGAAATGGGTGAGTTTTGATTGCTGTTCGCTCATTCCTGTATTTTCAGGATAAACCCTCATACCACTTTGGTGTTACCAGTAGAAGATGAAAATGCAATTCAGAAATCAATTTCCCCCTTTCAAAAAGGGGGTTAGGGGGATTTGAATTATTCCTACTCCGTCATTGCGAAGAACGTCTTATGCGACGTGGCAATCTCATTTATCAAAATTTTTTAACGTTCCTTATTCATTGTCTCAGGGTAATCAATAAAAAACAAAAGGCACCCTCCCCGCCGCAAAGCGGCACCCCCTCTACGGAGGGGAAATGTTCAATTCATTCCCCCATTGAGAGGGGATTCATTTGGAATATTTTCAGGATAGAAGGAAACAAGAAATAAAATTATTCATTAAGAAATTAAAAAAGGAAAGGAGGGAAATAAAATGAAATTGAAATGGGCATTTTTGATAGAAGTATTTTTGGTAGTTTTTATAATTGTTTCCTTTTCCATTCCAGGGTTTTCTTATAACAATGATAACCGATCCCGAACTATGGAAGGAGGTCCCCATAGAGCAATTAATTATTATGCAATCCAATCATTTATAAGAAATACGAGAAATGATTCCATATTTGCTAAATATGATTTTATTAATGGTAGCGATTTGTCAGGAATAACAGTAATAAAACCTGGTAACTGGAAAGAAGACATCCTTGAGGGTGAAAGAGAAGGGAAGTGGTATCAATGGGTGATAGAAGGTGGCTACACTGCTGATGAACCGGAAAGATACATGTCACTCCGTCATTTTTATGACCCATTGGGTGTTAACCAGGAAGCAAACTATCTTACTGATCATGTCAATGAATTTTTAACGTCAATTGTAATGGGAACGAATCCCAAAATGGATGCGAAATGGTGGGGGGCATTGCATTCACCTTATTCGATTGAAAAAGGGAAAGAATTTATGACTTTGGCTTTTTCTTCTGCGAATTTGCAAGAAAAGGAAAAACTCTTCGCTGCTGCTTGGAGGTCATTAGGTGAAACCATGCATTTATTAGCCGATATGACAGTTCCTGCTCACGTTCGTAATGATTCCCATCCTGGAGTTGAGTGGACACAGTATATCACCGATAAATATCGAGCTGATCCTTATGAAGAATTTGTCGATCAAAAAGTTGTTGAAGAATGCTTAGGTTCTCCGGATCCAGAATTGGTTGAAGCAATTCATCAAATACCCAAAAATGAAGATGGTTTCTTAAAAGTTTTAAGCCTGTTTGATTGTGTAGCAAAATACACCAATCGAAATTACTTTTCACTTGATACCATATCAGGTGTTGAAAAAGCGTTAGGACGAGCGATAACGAACAGTAACGGTATGCCAGAATACCCATCACCACGCTTGGAAGATTTAGAAACTGATGGAGAAGGGTATTATTACCGAAATGATTATTTAGGGAAGCTCTATTTAGTAAGAATGCTTTATGCACAAAAGTTATCGTTAATCGGTAAATTGAGCCTCATTCCAAAACCAGAAATTGATGATCAATGCTCTCTAAGTCAAGCTAAGCGTTTAATACCGGCAGCTGTATATGCGAATGAGCAATTAATAGAATGGTTCATTCCAAAAGTTGAAGTAATAATTGACTCTTTTGATCTTCATGAAACAGAAACAGCTGGAAGAGAAGGTATCATTAAAGGTCGGGTTGTTCATATTCCGTCAGGCATGTATGATCAACCCCTTTTATTTACCATGCCTACCAATGAGAGGATTGGTTTGAAAATTAATGGAGAAATCTTTGAAACTCAACCAGGAGCCATTTCAATCCAAAAAGGAGCTATCGAAGGGAAGGTTCAATCATTACCTCCCGAACTCATCAAAGATGTGAGCTTGCTGGTGGATATAGGTGGTATGGTGGTTTCATCCTCTGATTTAAAAGTCTATAACCTACAACTTCATCCTGAAAAATTAGATGGTTTG
>JAAYUT010000365.1 GCA_012517485.1 Candidatus Atribacter fermentans | reverse complement strand
TTTCATCTGGAGATTGTACTTCAATTCGTAATTGATTTTCTCCTGAAATTAAAAATTGATTAAGATGGAAAGACTGGAATTCAAAAGGTGTGATCTGACCACCAACCATACTTCCAGTAAAAACTTTCTTGTTATTGAGATGAATCTGAATAATTGCATTCCCATTTGATTTTCCCCAAATAAAGCAAGCAGCATTGCTCCATCCTTCAGGAGCTTGAAATTTTAAATTTAAATATTCCCCAGATCTAATGGCAAGCACTGAGGCAGGGTTTTGAGTGAATCCAGATATATTTTCACCCCGATAAATACTTTCTTCGAAATTTGTTTCAGGTTTTCCGCTTGAAAAATCCATAAAATATGTACCTCGTCCTAAAACCATCTCAATGCTTTCTACTGACCCCAATGAACTCTCTTCAGATCCAGCATAATACCTATCTCCTCTATAAATGACCCGTAGTTCTACTGGTGCTTTTACTATTGAAGCCGGTGCTATCCAAAGATTCGTTGAGGTTCCTTCTAATTCTGTTGTTGTCATTCTCTTTTCCCATTGACCAACATTCGAAGACCAAATTAAAGTTTGTCCGGATAATGGATTTCCATCATTATCAGTTAAATGAGCTTCGAAACTCATTTTCTCTCCACTGCTGACTAAAAAATCTTTCGGTGACAAAACTAAGAGAGTTGGTTTCTTCTCTGGCTGAACAGTAATCGTTACCATGCCATCCATTGGGGCATAAGCAGTATCACCTTCAAAAGACGCTTGTATTTGGATCTGGGTTTCTTCCGTAACGAATGGGGCCATAAACCAGACATCTGTTTCCCCAGCAGTGTTGGTATAAGTTTGGTAAGAATCCAAGCTTCCCTGAGTTGCATACCACTGTATTCTCCTGTTTACCAATGGATTATTCTGCTTATCGGTCATAACTATTCGAATTCTTAAGTTCCTTCCACTTAAAATAGTTTCAGGAACAGGATGAAAGCGGATTACTACTGATGCTTCTTTCCTTTTTTCAACAACCTGAATGATACATCGGTTGAGATAAACATTTTCACCAATAATTTCCCTCAATCGGGATGGATTGTTCATAGCTTGCACCAAAATCCGATCAGGAATAACCCGGGGGGAAAGGAGAATGAGAAACCGCTCCATTCCCTCTGGTTCGGCAACAATTCCTTGAATGCTTTTTTTTGTACCAGCCGAGACCGGCTCATTATTTTTTAAAATCCGAACCCTTTCATTTTCAGTATAGTCGAATATACTAACATAACCGTCCTTCAATGCTTCATAAATTAAGGAAATCGGATCACCAATAAAATAAGTTGCAAAGTTACCTTTATCGGGAAGAACGGTGACAAATGGCGAAACTGGTAGTGAGTCAAGATAGGTTTGCTCATTTAAACTGACCTGAAATTCATATACCTGAGCCAGGGCCAATTGCATAATGAAGATCAAAAAAAACAAAACCATCAGTAAAAAAGAAAATTTTTTCATCGTTAAACCTCCATCGATGGTTTTTCTATTGTTTCACCACTGGGAATCATGAACGATGGGAAATCATTCTCATCCACATCAGCACCAATTATGCAATTTTTGCCAATTTCACATCCTGATGGAATTCGGGAATTTTTCCCAATGATGGTGATACCACTCCATAAAACATCAGGATACTTTTTATTGATATTCAATTCTGTTCCCCCTCCAATTCGAGACCCTTCCCCAATGATAACTCCTTTATCCAAAATGACTCTCTCCAATTGAGAGTTGCTTCCAATATAACAATCATTCATTAAAATTGATCCTTCAATTCTCACACCTTCACTTACATAGACCCCATTAAAAATGATTGATTGACTCACTTTTCCATTAATAATAGCTCCTTCCCCAATAATACAATTTTCAACCTGGGCATCACGCCCAAATTTTACCGGGGGTCGATCGGTAACGGGAGTATAAATTGGCCAATTTATTTCCTTAAATTTCAAAGGGCTTTCTTCTCCTAATAGTTCCATATTGGCTTCCCAATAAGAATCAATCGTACCAACATCTTTCCAATATCCTGTAAAGGGAAAGGTAAAAACTCGTTTATTTTGAATCATCCGAGGAATGATATCTCGTCCAAAATCAAAAGAAGTCCCTTCACGTAATGCCTCTTTTTCGACTTCTTCTTCTAAAACCTTCCGGTTAAAAACATAAATTCCCATATTTACTAAATTGCTTTGGGGGTTTTTGGGTTTTTCCTCAAAACGGGTAACTTCGCCTTCAGAACCAACTGTAATAATGCCAAACCGATGGGCTTCTTCAATTGGAACTTGGATGACCGCTAAGGTCAAATCCGCCCTTTTTTTCTTATGAAATTCAATCATATGCCGGTAATTCATGGTATAAACATGATCCCCGGAAAGAATGAGGACTAATTCAGGGTCTCGATTTCGAATAAAACGAAGACTTTGATATATCGCATCAGCTGTTCCCCGATACCAATCTGTATCAGCATCACTAATAAAAGGTTGTAATAAAAAAACTCCACCATTAAGCCGATCAAGGTCCCAGTCTTTCCCAATCCGGATGTGTTCATGAAGTGATCGAGGGTTGTATTGGGTTAATACCCCCACACAATAAATACCCGAATTCACACAATTACTCAGACAAAAATCGATGATACGGTATTTCCCGCCAAAAGGAACTGCTGGTTTCGCCCTTTTTGCTGAAAGAATATTTAAACGACGCCCTTCTCCACCAGCCAATATCATCGCAATCACTTCACTCCTAAACACTGTTATCCCTCCCCAGGATACTTCTCTCCAATAACATCACAAATTGTTTTCAACAATAACAGAAACTGTTTTCGAAAATCCTCTTTTTGTAATGAGGGATTATCTGAACCCAACCACCAAAACCAATCACTTCCTTCTGCTTGATATAAAATATTGAAAGCTTCCTTCTTTCGTTCCTCATTTAACTCTTTTTCCTTTTTCTCAAGGAGTTTTCGGACTAAGAAAAGCTGATCCCAAGCCCAATTCTTTTCCTCATGACCAATCCAAGTATTGAAAGATCCATAAATCCAGGAACCAGGTTTTAGTCTATTGAGAATGGGTCTATGTATAGATTGAGATAAATATTCCGAAGGTGTTATTGGAATGATCCTGGAATGTTGCGACAAGGCTTCATATAAACCATTAAGAAAATCAAAACCATTATTATTATAATATTCCCAGGCATTTTCTCCATCAAGAATGATTGATATGATTGGATCGCTATCTTTAGGGAGCCGGTTCATAATTCTTTCCAAATTGGAAATCAAATCATTCACTGCTTCAGTCGAAGAAAAATGTTGATAAGCAAAACCAATTAGATCAGAAAGATGACGGTCGCGAAAAAAAATGACGATATTATTTTTTTCGTGAGAAAATAACCAAGGTTGATAGAGTTTTTCGCCATAATTTAAAAGACCGTTTTGGTCTCTCACAATGGGTAACCCTAATGTATGAAATAGAACCTCTTCACTGGTCGCTGTCCAAGAAAATCCATGATTCACAAAACAATTCACCGTTGTTGAGCATACCGATCCCTCTGAGGGCCAAATTCCTCGTATTTTGGTTTTCCATATTCCTTCCGCAACTTCTTTGGCTTTTTGAATTTGCACCTCAGCATCTTTGGAATACTGAAAACGATACCTGGGAAGTTGAATCCCAGGTGATGATTCATTGGCAATCCAATTATCGATCAAGAGTGGAATTATCGGATGATATAAAGGCGAGGTGGTAATTTCAATTTGCCCTTTCTCCAATAATTTTTTATACATCGGTATAATTTCCGCAATAATTTGTTGCGTAACACGTTGAATGATGATTTTATCCTCTTCAGTATAGCCTTTCCCTCGTTGAATGAGTTCGCTCAAGTTAGGATTATCTTGAATAGTAATTGGATCAAACCAAAGAAGCTGATAGAGAATCTGGAAATCAAGCCAATCCTGAATGGAAAAATCAGAAAGGTCATGTTTGGCTTTTTCTCTTAAATTTTCATAGAACGGGAAATGGCGAGTTTGAGCCTTTGAAGGGGCTAAGGAAAATTGGGTTAAAATATATTCTTTTTCTTCTTGGTTGAGTTCTTTGGCGTTTTTCATAAAATGATTCCACACCAAGTCGGTTTTCCCCTGCCTATAGAGATCCAATTGTTTTAAAAGCGAGTAAGTCAAGTTAAAAGTCATGTGTACCTGGGGAAACTGCTCGGCTAATTTCGCCATATAAAGATAATCTTTCGTCGCATGAGTTCTGACCCAAGGAAAGGTAAAAATATCTCGAGAAGAATCGTAGTAATAGGGTTGATGCATATGCCAGATGATGTTTAAAAATATCTTTTCAGCCATCAATTCACCTCAAGCTAACGATAGAATTTTTATTTCAATTATCTTTCCTTTATCGATTTCCATACGAGCATAGGAAAGGTAGGGTGCAAAAAAGGTATCGGTAGGACTTCCTGGGTTTAAATACCACACCCCATTCTCATTAGATAATTCCGGTTGATGAGAATGACCAAAAATGACCACCTGTAAATCATGTCCCTTAAAAAGGGAACGAACATAAGACTTGACTTGATTGGGAGCGCCCTGGCCATGAGTTAATCCAATTTTTACCCCTTCAATTTCAACCAAATCATACTCAGGAAGAACAGTTTGTAATTCAATCGGATCCATATTTCCTCGTACTGCTCGAATTGGTGTATATTGAGCTATGTTTTCAAGAACCAAGGGTTGAACTATATCTCCTGCATGAAGTACTAAATCCGTTTGTTTTATCTCTTCCCACAACCGTTGTGGAATATCTTTTGCTCTTTTCGGAATATGAGTATCAGAAAGGATGGTTATCCTTGTCACTCTTTCGTCTCACTCCAAAATAAATGTATTTTTGGTATTCAATTCTTTAAAAACTTTTTCAATTATCCGTGTAAGATTCTTTCTGCCGATTGAACTGTATTCGCCATTAACATAGCAATTGTCATCGGTCCAACTCCACCTGGAACTGGTGTAATGAAAGAAGCACGATCCACAACGCTTTCAAAATCAACATCTCCGACCAACTGGTCATCGACTTTATTAATTCCTACATCAATGACCACCACTCCTTCTCTAACCAATTCACCAGTGATCATTTTTGGAGAACCAGCCGCTGCAATCAAAATATCAGCCATTCGGGTATGCTGGGCAAGATTTTCAGTTGCTGTATGACAAATGGTGACAGTGGCATTGGCAGCTTTGGCTTTTTGAACCAGCATCATTGCTAATGGTTTTCCGACGATATTGCTTCTTCCAACAATGACCACATTTTTCCTTGAAACATCAATTTGGTACCGGGACAATAACTCCTGAACACCCCATGGAGTGCAGGGTAAAAAGACTGGATCACCAATCATAAGTCGTCCTAAATTATAAGGATGAAAACCATCAACATCTTTCAATGGATTAATGTGATAGAGTATTTTTTTCTCATCCAGGTGCTTGGGTAGTGGTAATTGGACGAGAATACCATGAATGGCTGGATCATCATTTAACTTGTCAATGAGTTGAATGAGTTCGGTTTGACTCGTTGTGGAAGGCATCTGATGTTTTAGTGAGTAAATTCCTAATTTTTCACACGCTTTTTCTTTGTTTCGGACGTATACTTGGCTGGCGGGATTATCTCCGACTAAAATGACCGCTAAACCTGGTTTTAAACCTTGTTCAATTAAATTTTGAACCCGTGGTTTTAATTCTTCCCGAATTTCTTGAGAAATCTTTTTCCCATCAATTATTGTTGCTTTCATCGTTCTCTACCCCTTATCTTTAAAAATGTATTCATATAGGATTGAAACTTAGTTGGAGAAGTATTGATTATATACTCCTTGGGGAAATTAATGCTTTCTAATAAATCCAAAGACAATTGGTAATCCCCCACTTCATCACAATAATGAGCATCGCTCGTTACTATAATATAACCACCTTGTTTCTTGACCTCCTGAGCAATTATTTTACAGTTTTCTAAACTTCCCTTACGGCTAACGCGAAAGGAACTGTTATTAATTTCAATCACTTTGTTATACTCAACCGCTTTCTTCACAACCATTGGATAATCCACAGGATAACGAGGATTCCCTAAATGAGCAATAATATTGATGTAAGGGTTTTCTAAGGCTCGAATGAGAATTGAGGTATAATCAGAACGTATTTCTCCTCGATAGACTTGAGGGTGAAAAGATACGATGCCGTAATCAATTTTCTTTAACATTTGATCGTCTAAATCTAAAGTCGATTTTTCATCTAAAATATCGATTTCAGCACCAAAAAATACTTCGATATTGTCAATTTTTTTGGGAAAATGACCTCGAGCTTCGAAATAAATTGGCGCAGGGCCTCCAGGCATGCTCGGACCATGCTCAGCCAAACCAATATACTGTAAGTTTTTTTGTTTTGCGACCATTGCTATTTCTCGAACAGTACTAAAAGCATGACCACTTGCTATAGAATGAATATGTAAATCGGCAATAATTTGGTACATAGAATAATCTCTCCTAAAAAGTCCAAAAATATTTTTTCACCTTGTCAACAGCGATCACAGATAAAATCCTTATGACCTATCTTGTAAATACTGGAATAAGTGAAAAGTAATGAAGTAAAAAGATAAATGCACACCCCCTCACTCTCCTCAAAGGGGAAATGAATTCAACAATTCCCCTCCATGGAGGGGTACCGTTTTACGGCGGGGAGGGTGCTTTTCATTTTTTCCCTCGTT
>JAAYUT010000364.1 GCA_012517485.1 Candidatus Atribacter fermentans | reverse complement strand
TCTGGGAAAAATTCTGGTATCTTTATCAAAAAGGAGAATTAAGCTTAGCTCAATCGATTTTGGATTTACTTTCAACCTTTCCTGATGAGAAAAACCGTGCTCTTTTCTGGAAATTTAATATTAATCAATCCGAAGAAAACATCCACTACTTAGAAGAAATCATTAAAAGTAAAAATTTCGATTATTATTATGTTCGTGCCTGGCAAGAACTAAATAAAATAAATTGGCATCTTCCTTCATCTCGTGAGCTATTTCCGCCCCGGGAATTTATCACCAAAACTCAAATTTTTTCTGGGAATCAAAAAATTCATTGGAATCGTTATCTCATCCTGAGTAGCCTTTCCCTTCATGCTAATGCCGAGGCCGAACTTTTGACACTGCAAAGGCTCATGCCAAACCATCCAGAAATTTATTTTGAATTAAGCCGCTTTTACGCTCGGAACCAGGAATATCGAAAAAGTCAAATTTATGCAATTTATTTTCAAAACCACTATCCAGATTTTAAGCACTATAAAAATGTATGGAAAAAAATATATCCAGATTACTATCTATCAATAATTAAAGACTTAAGTAGTAAGAATTCCATTGATCCTTATCTCGTTCTTGCAATTATCAAGGCAGAAAGTGCTTTTGAACTTGACATAATGTCACCGGTTGGAGCAGTTGGTTTAATGCAACTCATGCCATCTACAGCTGCTTGGATAATTGAAACTGGAATGAACCGGGTTGTCGATTTTGCCGATTGGAATGAGTCACTGCTTATGAAACCAGAAATTAACCTTGAATTAGGAATTACCTACTTGAGGTATCTATTCGATTATTTCAAACAAAAAATATGCCCGGCTATTGCCGCATACAATGCGGGACCGGGCAGATTAAACGAATGGATGAAGGGGGGAAATCAGTCTAATCCCGATTCCTTCATCGAAACTATTCCTTTTCTTGAAACCAAAAACTATATTAAAAAAGTAATAAATTTCTACTTTTTATATTCAATGATTTATACCGGACAGTTCACAATGTCCCCATGTATTTTTTAAATTGATCTATCTCCTTACTTCCTTCAACAATTCCTATTTCTAATACCATTTTTCGCGATTCACCGGGTCCTAAGGTTACTAATCGACCAGCTTCCCTCTCTTTTGGACGTCCCTCAGGTAAGGAATTACCCGGTTCAATGCCAAGTACATATTCGCCTTCACCGATCATTTTCCACTCGGTAAGGAAGGGCAAGGTTTCTTTTTTAAATTTCACATATAATCCTAAAGTCAATTTCTCGTTATGGAGAAGCGCCGCACTATATCCATCATGAAGAACTTTGGGGGTGTGGAAGAAAACTTGTTCAAAATAGTTCTTTTGGGGAGTATGGAAAATATTCCATTCTGAAAGCCCTTTTTCTGCTTCTGGGGTTCTTGGAATCGTTTTTTCAGCTGGAATATAAAGCTTACTTCCTTCATCAAGTAAGGGGAATCCCACATTAATATGATAAAGAATCATGAAAGGACTTTCTGACCAGCCTTCATTCACAACCTCATCCTCGATGTATATGGTTTTTTCCCCAAGTCGACTCCAAATTTTACGGTAAAGAACCAATTTATCTCCAAAAACCGATGCTTCTCGAATTTTACCCTGAACCCACATTTGGTAATCATCACCCTGCCAGGCTCCATCAGCATAAATGTTTTTTGCTGGTGTATAAGAAGCCCGTCCATGCAATCCTAAATTTTGCCCGGTTGCCGGGTCATGATTCGGTGAACCAAAATAGGTTAATCCACAAGTATTCATAAGACCACCATGAAATCCCCGAAGCCAACCAAAATCAGCTGGTTCAAAGTAATATGGAGCCACGGCTTGGGTTGCTGATCTCCAGGAAATCGCCATCCCCTTAAACCAAGTCCAGGCCAAATCCATTCCCCTATCTAACAAAACCGTATAGTGAAGACCTCCTCCCGTAATAATTTGAGCAGTACGATTTCCCCGTTCTGGTCCATCCTGTAACTCTGAAAGAATAACTCCTCCAATTTGGGATATGTCTCCAACTCGTTTTAATATTTCTTCTCGAGTCATTTCACGATTATAAATAAAAGCCATATCTATTCTCTCCTTTGCTTTCTAAAAAATGATAATATTTCATCAGTGCGAGTTCGTTCTTCTGGTAGAGGGGTTGGTGATCTTCTTTGTGATTCACGGAGAAACGCTGGCATATCGAGGTCGTCTTCAATCACAATTCTACTTTCAATGTCTTCCTCGACCTCTGGAGATAAAACTTCTTCTTCCTCTTTTTCGAAACGCGTTGCTATAACGGTTACTGAAACTTCATTGGTCATCGTTTCATCAACTTTGTTTCCAAATAAAATATCCGATTCAATACCAGCAGCATTTCTAACAATATCGGTAATTTCAGTTACTTCATGGAGAGTCATATCTGGTCCGCTTGTGATGTTGAGGAGAATTGACCGAGCACCTTTGATGGAAATTTCCAACAAAGGACTATAAATCGCTTCTTCGGCTGCATGCTTGGCTTTTTCTCTTCCTCGACCATGTCCAATACCAATTAACACTGTCCCGGCTCCGGTTAGAACGGTTCGTAAATCGGCAAGGTCTAAGTTTATATCCTGAGCAGACGATATCAAATCAGTTATACCTTTAACTGCTTGATAAAGAATATAATCAGCTGATTTAAATGCTTCTTGGAAAGAGGTATCTTTCTTCGCAACTTGCATAAGGCGGTCATTGGGAATAACAATAAGAGCATCAACAGTGTTTCGCAGAGCTTCAATACCAGCTTCAGCCTGGGTTTTTCTTTTATTTCCTTCGAATTGAAAAGGTTTGGTGACGACACCAATGGTTAAAGCACCGGCTTCTTTTGCAATCTGGGCGATAACCGGACTCGCTCCGGTACCGGTACCTCCTCCCAAACAGGCAGTTATAAAAACTAATTCTGAACCATTAATAAGGTCAACAATTTTTTCTTTATCTTGACGGGCTGCTTCCTCACCAATACGTGGATTACCACCAGTTCCCAATCCACGAGTAGTATTCATACCGATTTGCAATTTTTCATTGGCTAAAGATTTTTTTAAAGACTGAATGTCGGTATTGACAGCAACCAAATCAACACCTTCCAGGCCTGATTCAGCCATTTGGTTTACTGCATTATTTCCCCCTCCTCCAACTCCAATCACTTTAATAACTGCTATTCGTTCAGCTGCTTCATCTTTTCTTGATTTAGTTGGTGTTGTCTTTTTTACGATTTTGGGAGGAATAAGAGTTTTTTCTTCCGTCGGTGTAGCTGGTGGTGTGGTGCTTTCATCGACATCAAGATTTTTAGTTGTATCACGTATAAGCTCACGTTTGAAGTCTATTCTTTCGGAAAAGCCCCTTTTCAGGCTTTTCTTTTTCAAGTTCAATCACCTCTTTCGCAAGTGAAAGATAATCCTGTGCTCCACTGGATTCCGGTTCATACTCGATAGCTGGAACGCCATGACTTGAGGCTTCAGCAATAGTAATGTTTTTGTGAATAATCGTTTTAAAAGTTCGGTCTCCAAAATATTCATCTATCTCGTTCATGACTTCCCGATATAAATTGGTCCGGATGTCAGCTATGGTGATTAAGACGTAGACTTCCGGGTTATGTTTCAAACTTTCTCTCATAATATCAATCGTTTCGACAAATTCCTGGATACCGCGTAGAGCAAAATAATGAGGTTGAATCGTAACAATAACTTCACGACATGCTTTTAGAGAATTGATGGTCAAAATTCCTAATGACGGCGGGCAATCAATTAAGATATAATCAAATTGTGGTTTTGCACGTTGAATGCCAGAATTTAAAAAATCTTCCCGACCCAATTTATCGATTAAACGGTATTCTTCACCAGCTAAATCAATATTGGAAGGAGCAATATAAAGATTAGGAGTTTTAGTTGGAATAATGACATCATTGAGTTCCAAATGAAAAGGACTCCGAATGGGTTCGAGCACATTTAAAATAGTTTTTTCAAATTCATTTGGTTCAAATCCTAAACCAAGCGTAGAATGAGCTTGCGGATCCATGTCTATAATGAGAACCCTTCGAGCTTGATAAGCCAACGAAGCCCCTAAATTGATACATGTTGTTGTCTTGGCAACCCCACCTTTTTGATTGGCAACCGCAATAATTCTCATATGTCCCCCTTGTCGCCAAAAAAAGTTATAAACAATATTTCTTATGAATCACTTCGTGTATTTCGATGCGACAGGTTTTAGAAATAATTATAAACGCACGTCGTTTCAAAAATAAAAAAACGGTTAACACTGGGAAATTCTATTTAAACCAAAAATAAACCCCTTTAATCTCCTCCTTTGTTTAAATTTCCTTTCCCTATGTTAACCGTCTGAAACCAAAGCGTCAAGTATATTTTTTTTCTTAATTGATTATTCTTCAGCAAATATGAATTAAAAAATTCTATTACTTTTCCTGACCCATTTTTTGGAGTACTTCAGCGCTTTTTTGTAAGAGTTGAAGAGCAGCTGGTCCAAATTTTACTACG
The DNA here is from genome assembly GCA_012517485.1 of Candidatus Atribacter fermentans. Taxonomy (GTDB): domain Bacteria; phylum Atribacterota; class Atribacteria; order Atribacterales; family Atribacteraceae; genus Atribacter; species Atribacter fermentans. The sequence continues at coordinate 1,557 of JAAYUT010000364.1, read as the reverse complement.
ATAGTCGCATAAAGAATATCGGTCACAAGGAGTTGAGCAACTCGGGAAACGGTAGATTCACCAAAGAATCCCGATTCTTCACAAGCAGCCGTAAGAACGCAATAATCAGCAAGTTTGGCTAATGGTGAGGATTCATAACTCGTAATGGTTGCTATGACGGCTTTGTTTTCTTTTGCTTTTTCAGCTGCCATGATGAGGGATGGATTAGTTCCGGAGTTCGAAACAACGACGACTAAATCTTTTGGTCCAGAGTGTGCAGCAGTAATCATCATCAAAGGGAGGTCGGTAAAGATCTTACAATTCATGTTTAAACGGCTGAGTCGACCAAAAAAACTCAGTCCAGCAATAGTAGATTTTCCACTACAAAAGATAATAATATTTCGTGCTTCAACAGCTTTGGAAGCAATTTTTTCAATGATATTTCTATCAATTTGCTGGAGAGTGCTTTTGGAAACCTCTTCTTGCGCTAAATAAATTTTTTGAATAATTGCATCAATGTTATCTTGAAAGCGGATCTCTCCATAAACCAATTCCTTCTCCTCTTCAACTCCTCCTAATTCATGAGCTAACTGAATTTTTAAAGCTTGGAAATTCTTCATATTTATTTTTTGAGAAAAACGGGTTAAAGTTGATTCACTGACTCCACTTTGACGGGCAACTTCATTTATTGTCATGTGAGTAAAGTCTTCAAAATGAGTAAATAAATAATCAGCCACTTTTTTCAAAGATGGAGTGAACGAAGAATAATTACTTTTAATTTTAATTATTAGGGGTGGTTTGTTTTGAGCCAATTGAGTATACCTCATTCCTTTAAGATTTAATAAACAGATTAGAATAAATATTTTCATCTGTCAATATTAAATTATGTATTTATATCAGAAAAATGTTATTAGAGATATAAAATAAATAATAAATAATCGTGAAAATTTAAAAACAAACTTGTGATAAAAGAAAATTATTCTTAGTTGTTTATTAATCAGGTATTGAATTATTTGCCTATTGTAGAAGGATTTTGTCATGTAACCAGATTGAAAAAAAAATAAAAAGAAAAATAGAAATTTCAAAATATTTCGATAAAATGATGATATTGTTATATGAAATTATATTTAAGCTATTTTAGAAAACATTGATAATCATCCGCATACGGATCTCGATACAGTGAATAGCAAAGGGCTCGACAACCATGGCAATCTTCAATAAAACAAGAGTGACATTTCCCTTTGAGATAAGAATGATCGGTTACGGTTTGTAGGAGCTTAGATTTTTCGAGAACCGCCCAGATTCCATTTTGAAGAATATTTCCTAAAGGAAAGATAAAACGTCGACAGGGGTAAAGCATTCCATCAGGCATAATGCAAAGAGCTTCGTTGAGATTACAAGGTGCCCCTAAAATATCAAAATCAGGATAAAATTGGATCCAACAAGCTTTATAAGGAAGAAGATCTTCGGGAATAACATCAAGGTTAAAATATTGAATCAGTTTCTTTAAAAGATTTTCCCAGTCATATTTGTCTAAAACTAAATTTTTTAAACCTCTTCCCTGCCCTTCTGGAATGA
>JAAYUT010000363.1 GCA_012517485.1 Candidatus Atribacter fermentans | reverse complement strand
GGAGTAGGAAAAGTTCAAATCCCCCTAATTCTCTTATCTCAAGGTGGAAATTGATTTCTGAATAATGTTTTCATCCTCAACTGATGCTGCGAAAGCAGCATGACCGTCTATCCTATAAATACCTAAATAATTTTTATAATTATTCATTTAGAGCAACCAACTGTGATCTCATTCTTTGTTTTCACCCTCATCCTGACCTTTTCCCATCAAGAAAGACCGAGGGGGAGAAGAAAAAGCTATAAAACCCTTAAGGAAGTGATATTTTTACGTCATTGCGAGGAGCGAAGTGACGTGGCAATCTCTTAAGTATCATCTTTTTTCTTTTGATAAGTGGGAAATTTTTTTCCTCTCCCCTTCGCGGTGGAAGCAATATTCTTTTTCCCTCTACCTTTTGTGTGACTGGTCTAATCCTATTACTTCCCTCGCACCTTCATGGGAGAGGTCTTTTTTTCTTTTTTTTTCTGTCCCCTGGTGGGAGAGGATGAAGGTGAGGGGGAAGGCATCTTCATCCTCAATTCATGTCACGAAATAGCATAAAAGTTATCTTAATTATCGTTAACTTTTCTGGCAAAAATCATATAAGTGGTATGGGCAACCATTCGATCATAAGGTCGAAATGTATAGGGGTCAGGTTTATATTGACGAAACAAATTTTCCCAAACTTCTACCATTATAAATGGTAATTTACTTAAACAACGCAAAGATTCCATTATCTGTCCTGCTGTAGGTGAAATTATTCCTAATCTTCCACCCCCTGCCAAAGCCTCCCAACATTGTTTAAGATAATCCCACGGCTGAGGGACATCAAGAAATATTGCATTTATATCTTTTTCATCAAAACCAATTTCAATATCCCTTTGTTTAATTGTCACTCTATCAATTAATTTCCATATAGTAAGATTTTGAATCGCTAATGATATCATATCTTCTCTTTTTTCATAGGCATACACTCTTCCTGTATGACCTACTAAACGTGCCATAGCAGCTGTCATCGATCCGCTTCCTAATCCTACATCGATTAATCGGTCACCTTCTTTAATATCCAACATAAGCAAGATAAATCCAAGGTCTTTTGGGTATACAATTTGAGATGATCTTCTCATATGGTAAATATTTTCTATTATACCAACTGGCAATAAATATACCTTATTACCTTTCGTCGTCAATACATACTCACCATAATTTTTCCCAGCTATATCATCGTGTAATATATTTCCTTTGTGTGTACTAAACTCTTTTCCTTCTTGAATAGTTAATATATAATCCTTTCCATCGTCTATATATATGTAAACCCTGTCACCGTATTGTATTGGCATAAATTAACTTTTCTCCTTTTTGAAGGACTTTTTTCTTTTATTAATAATTAATTTTTTAATACCTTCCTTAATCTGTAAATACCGTAAATAGTAAATCGTGAGTTGTGAATCGATCATTCTTGTTGTCACTTTCTTAAATTTCTTCTTCTCCCTATTTATTTTTCTATTTATTTTATTGAACCCGTTTTATGTAGTGACATGTCATTGCATGTCAATTATTTGTTTTTTTATCTGTAACTGTTTCTGTGAAAGCAACATGAAGGTCTATCCTGAAAATAAATGAGTAAGTAAAAAGTGATGAAACAAAAAAGAGAAAGGCACACCCCCCTGAATCCCCCCTCAATGGGGGAATAAAATCAACAATTCCCCTCCGTGGAGGGGTGCCGCTTTCGCGGCGGGGAGGG
>JAAYUT010000362.1 GCA_012517485.1 Candidatus Atribacter fermentans | reverse complement strand
CTCGGTGTGAGTATAAAAAGTATATTCATCAAATAGAAATGATTGATAATTCTGGAGGTCAATCTCTATGAAGAATATTGCTTTATTGGGTTCTGGGTTTATTGCTGGAGTTCATATGGAGGGCTGGAAAAGAATCTCAGGTGCTAACGTAGTTGCTTTTTTTGAAGTTGTTCCAGAAAAAGTTCGGAATTTTCAAGAAAAATACTCAATACCTCATTATTCTTCCCTGCCCCGTCTTTTTGAAGAAAAGGATATTGATATTGTTGATATATGTTTGCCGACCTTTTTACACCGGGACTATGTTTTACAAGCTGCTCAAGCCGGAAAACATATCATCTGTGAAAAACCAATGGCTTTAAATGTCGAAGATGCCGTTGCAATGAAAAATGCCTGTCAGTTGAATGGTGTCGAATTAATGATTGGTCATGCTCTCCGTTTTTGGGGAGAATACAAAAAGGCCAAAGAATTAGTCTCTCAGGGGAAAATTGGGAAAATACTTTCCATTGATGCTTATCGATTAAGCGTTTCACCTACTTGGTCGGTAGTAAGTTGGATACTTCAACAAAATTTAAGTGGTGGTGCAGCATTAGATCTTCACATTCATGATTTGGATTTTGCTAACTGGATTGGAGGGAAGCCCGTTGAAGTATTTTCACGCGGGGTTCAGTCGGTTAATGGTTCCTGGGATCATGCTCATACTAGCGTTCGATATGGCGATGGAATAATTGCCAATATAGAAGGTGGTTGGTTGATGAAAGGAGCATTTCCTTTTACAATGGGATATCGGATTTTAGGGACTGAAGGTGTTGTTGAATGGGAATTCCGTGCTGGTGTGAATATTGAGCAAAGAGGTGAAGCGAATCCAATAATTGTCTACCGAGAGGGCGAAAAAGAAGAAAAAATTAACGCACAAGATGAAGATGCTTATTATCTTGAACTGAAATATTTCTTTGATTGTATAGAAAATCATCGACCAATCGAGCAGGCAACAGCAGACCATGGTATTACTGCCGTTAGAGTTGCAAATGCAGCTCGAGAATCAATGGAAAAAGGCATAATTGTGAAGTTATAATAGGATTCACTTTCTAAAATAATAAAAATTTCATATTAAAACATTGATTCTGGAAAGGAAATCTTCCTTAGAAAGATTTCCTTTCCAGAGAAATTCAAAAATGAGAAAAGATAAAGAGAATATTCGAAAATAAAAAAACCATGCGAAAGATTCTAATTGTTGAAGAAGATGTTCTTATTCGAGAAAAATTGTCAAATTTACTTCGTGATGAAGGGTATTATGTTATTGCAGTTAAAGATCGAAATGTGGCCATTAATTGTTTAGAGAGAGAATCGATAGAAATAATGATTATTGCTGAGAAAATTATTCAAGAAAATGGTTTTGAATTACTTTCAGTTGCTAAACAACGTTTATCCAATATAGTTATCATCGCTTTTGGTGAAAATGAGAATGCTTATCAAGTTCGTGGTTTGCTTGCAAAAGGAATTTATGAATATTTATCCCACCCCCTTACTCCTTCAAGAATACTTTCTTCAATTAAAAGAGCAGAGGAGAAGATCACTCTTTTAGAAGAAAACAAGGACTTAAAACGCCGAATTGATTATCGTTATTCTTTTGCTGGAATAACGGGAGTATCAGAAAAAATGCAAAAAGTCTTTTCTTTAATCCTCCAAGTTTCGCAGATAAAACGCCCAATATTACTTATGGGAGAATCGGGGACTGGGAAAGAAATGATAGCACGAGCAATTCACAAATATGCATTTCCCGATGAAAGGGGTTTTTACAAAATTCTCTGCAGCAATCTCCCACCTGGTGCTCTTAAAGAAAAAATATTTTATCGCGATATTGAT
>JAAYUT010000361.1 GCA_012517485.1 Candidatus Atribacter fermentans | reverse complement strand
TTAATGGTGAAATTTCTTCTTGCTCAATAACAAAAGTTTTTGGTGATATGAGTTTGGCAACTTTTCTTTTCATTATTTTCCTCCATAAATTGGGGTTGATTGGAAATAAAAATTTACCATCCATTTTAACCTTTTATCGGTTTTATAGCTACACCATGAAGACAACAATAGTCGAAACATCTAAAAGTATGAGTTACCTTGTTTTTTTCTCCTCTGTTTATAATTTCATTCTCACCTGGTACTCTAAAACAGCATAGATGTCTATTCTGAAAATACAGGTATGTTTTTATAGATATCTTAATGAGTGCAACCAACTGGGATCTCATTCTTTGTTTTCATCCTCAGCTGGTGCTGCCATGCAGCATGACCGTCTATCCTGGAAATACCATCTTATAAATTCCCCCATTGAGGGGGGTTAGGGGGGTGTGCCTTTCATCCGTCATCCTGAGGCTTCTTTTTTTGAAGCCGTGAGGATCTCATCTTTTCATTATTTCTAAAAAATACTAATTGAGATTGCCACGTCGCATAGGACGCTCCTCGCAATGACCGAATGAGAATGGGCATGATAATTCAAGCCCTTACAAAAGAATTTTTAATGGAGCGACAATCACGAGCATGTCGAATTTGGATTTTCATCCTTAACTAATACCATAAGAGTAGCTCGACCACCTACGTGAAAACCTAAAATAGGTTTGATATATCTAAATACAATAAAGAATTTGATCAATAGGCTTATATATAAAAAAACCAAAAGAAGAACGAATCTGAACTACAAGGAAATAAGTAAAGTAATTTAGAGATTAACCGATAATTCATTTCAGAATACCTATTAAAATTTTGTCAATTACTCTTTGAAAGGAGGAACCCAGTCAGTCATACGGTATTAAAAATTGAAAAAGGGAGGAAAAAAATGCCAAAAAAAATTCATTTCTTGCATCTCAAGTCACACTTTTTCATTTTTTTTATAACAAGTTGTATACTTCTTCTTTCAATAACTACTTTTGCCAACAATAATGTTAATCTTCCTGATCAAGAAAAATTACAGAAAATTCTTGCTGATTTTGAAGCCTATGCTGAACAAGCTCGTCAAGATTGGGGAATCCCTGGAATGGCAATATCCATAGTCCAAGGAGATGAAATGATTTATGCCAAGGGTTTTGGAGTAAAAAAAGTTGGAGAAAATGATCCGGTTGATGAACGGACAATATTCCAGATCGGCTCAACTTCCAAGGCTTTTACCGCCGCTTTAGTCTCTATGATGGTCGATGAAGGGAAGTTACATTGGAAAGATAAAGTCATTGACTATCTTCCTGATTTTCGAATGTATGATCCATGGGTCACCCGAGAATTTCTCATCAATGATGTTATGGCTCAACATAGTGGTATGCCTGGTTATGCAGGAGATTTTCTTTCTTTTGTTGGCTTCGATCGTGAACATATTATTCATTCCATTCGATATATTCAACCTATTAGTAGTTTTCGTAGCGAATTTGCTTATATGAACAATCTATTTTTAGTAGCAGCATCTTTAGTAGAAAAAGTTTCTGGAAAAACCTGGGAAGAGAATTTACGAGAAAGAATCTTGGATCCATTGGGAATGAATGATACCACCTGCACCCAAGACGGTTTTACTCAGGCTCTTAATGTTGCATATCTCCATCGAAATTTAAAGGGTCAAGCAAAGTTGCTCCCGATGGATTGGCCATATATCGATTGGGTGTATACCTATTCTCCTGCTGGTGGGATTAATTCGAATGTTGTCGATTTGGCCAAGTGGATGATTCTTCAACTAAATGAAGGAGTGTATGAAGGGAAACAGCTCATCAGCAAAGAAAATATTCAATATATGCATTCTCCTAAAACAATAATAGATAAAAACAACTTTTATGGTTTTGCTTGGATAACAACGAATTATGAACCTTATCCTCTCATTTGGCACAATGGAGGAACTTCTGGTATTAAATCTGTAATCCAGCTTATACCAGAGGTGAAATTGGGAATTGTCGTTCTGACCAATATGTCTGATACCCTACTTCCTGAAGCTCTGGGAAAACGGTTTGTTGATCTTTATTTTGGTAATCCTCTAAAAGATTGGAGTGCTGAAAGTTTAAAAGCAATAAAAGAAGCTCAATCACAGAAAACTGAGATTCCTGATTTTCCCAAGGAAAAACCTCTTCCCTTAGAAGCCTATACTGGAAAATACGTTAACCCGGTTTTCGGAGAAATTGTAATAAGTATTGAAGGTGAAAATTTAGTTTTTGCTATTGGACCAAAGCAATCCAAGGTTATTTTAACTCCTTGGAATCGAGATACATTTTTGTTTACTATACCTGATTTATTGGATGAAGGCGGGTTTGTTCAATTCCAAATTGATCCTATGGGGAAGGTGAATAAATTTGTTAATGATACTATTGGTGATTTTGACCGGCTCGCTGATGAATGAACTTAATCTTTAATACCTCTTTCTACGAAATTCTCTCTTTATTAATGGGGAGAATTTCGTAGTGAAACCACATCAACGAATAATTGTTACCTTTATTCCTTTATTTCTTCAACAGGTATAAGAATTTCGGTAAGCACATCCTCAGCTGGGATCATTGATGGATCATTATGATAGATTTTTCGGCTGTGACAAACAATTTTATAATGATTTTGAGCTAACCAGGAATGGATTGACTAGTTCTCGATTGATTTTGACCAAAAGCGGCTTGTCCTGTAAACAAAATGCTCGTGGCAAAAATTTAAAAAAGAACATCATATAAAATTTTTCATAAACTCCCTTCCTCCTTAATAATCTTTGACGTAAAAAAAACACCTAATTGAGAAATTTCATTCATTATATCTTTGAGAAATTAGGAGTAATAAAGATTAGTTGAGAATGATGTCATTCTTTATCGTTAGCAGCTTTCAGTTTATTGTCTGAACAGGATAAGATCACCATGCTGTTTTGTAACACCAGATGAAAATGAAAATATTAATACGCTGATCAAATTCCTCCTTTACCAAAAAGGGTTAGGGGGTTTTGAATTTTTTACTGTTCTATCATTCTGAGGAGCGTCTTGTGAGACGTGAGATTCACATCATTTTTAATTCCGTAGTTCTTTGATTCCCCGATTCCATAATTTGTAAAAAAAAGAAATCCTCACAGCTTCAAAAAACGAAGCCTCAGTATGACAGCGTTAAGGTTTTTATGATAAATGGTTTTAACAGAATAAGACGATCAGTAAGAAAATAAAAGTTAGGTATGGTAATATAAACTTTAAAATATTGATTATTTATTAGGAGGAAACCATGGAAAAACCCATTATCTATTTCGACCAAATAGGTCCCTAAAATACCGAGTTCACCTTACAAGCAGCACGAAAAAGAGCTCTAGAATTGGGAATTTCTGACCTTGTTGTTGCTTCAACCCACGGTGATACTGGGTTTAAAGCATTAAAAATTTTCAAAGATACAAAAGTTCAAATTATTGTAGTTGGAATTTCCTACTCTTATAAAAGTGAAGGGTGGGAAATGAGCTCATCCGTTCGAAAAGAGTTAGAAGATCAAGGAGCAAAAGTCATCATTTCACACCATGTTTTAAGTGATGACATCATTGGGGGAGTGTCCGAACAGGGAATACCCCATCCTCATAAAATTATTGCCGAGACTCTTCGGCGATTCAGTCAGGGAGTGAAAGTTGCTGTCGAAATAACCATCATGGCAGCGGAAGCAGGAGCAATTAAAAC
>JAAYUT010000360.1 GCA_012517485.1 Candidatus Atribacter fermentans | reverse complement strand
GGCTTTTAAAAAATCATCCATATTCACAATATCAGCAAACCGATTAAAGCGATTAACAGTTACTAATCCTGATTGTAAACGCATCCAAAGAGCTTCATAACTTTTAAAACCCCTTTTTTCATCTTCGAGCATGGGGTATCGGCCAGATAAAATCATGACAAAACTTTCTAATAACTCAGTGTCATCAATAAGTTGCCGTATTATTTCACAGACATCTTTAATGGCATTCGGCGTATAATAATAGCGAGCTGTTTCTGGAGAACGGCGGGTTATGATATCTACATCATCAATGAGAACAACCAAACCGCTCCATCCGGCATATTTCAATAGGCGAATCAAAGAATTGAGCCAATAACGAGCATTTGATTTTTGCAGTTTCTCAAATAAATAAGTTGTTTGTCGTTCCTGTCGCTCTAATTTTTCACCAGATAACCATCGTAAAGCAGTTTTTAAGGTTTCATTTTGACCTTTTATCATTCGTTCTTTAACTACTGTATAAGCAAAAGCCGAAAAAGAACTCCCGAAATCAGCATCTTTAAAAACTTGACTGGCAGTATTCCGAATTTCCTTTTCCGCTGTCACTTTCGTCATTCCATCTTCAACCATTTTAGGAAGCAGGCGTTCCGATCCATCATAATGACTGATATCATAACCAAGTACACCAGCTGTTTTTCGACAAAGACCTCGGACAAGCTCTTCTAAATCAATTTGTGAGGTTATCATTTTGTATAATGAGGTAAGGTCATTTAATTTAAAATAAGAATCACGGAGCGAGAAAAAAACGGTGACATATCCTTGATCACGTGCTTCGTGCTCAATACAGCGCATTAAATGAGTTTTCCCTGTCCCTTCTGATCCAACTATCACTTTGACCTTGCTTCCACCTTGGGAAATAAAATTATTGAGATAATATTCTATGAAAAAATCCAGCCATAGTTCACGACCAATAGTCATAGTTTTTAAAACATCAGAACTGATTGGAGGTTCCCCTTTTTTTAAAAGCTCAATGTCTTTTTCGTCAATCAACATCAGAGACTTCCTCCTTGTAAATTGTTAAGGTACTGATTCGGCTTTCACGGCCTTGACTATCTACAACAACTAAAGCTTTCCTTGCGCTTCGAGTAAATCCAAACTCAAAGACGTATTCATTATTCAGAGAAAGATTGACACTTTCCTTTAGAAGCCCTAATTCAAATTGAAAGAGAATTTTTGGATATTCCTTATGAGTTGAACGTTTTACTGTGAGTATTTCATATATTTTATCAAGAGATACCGCTTTTCCCCAAAGAACTTCCTTTTGTTTAAATGATAGGCAATTGGCTAATTTATAGGCGTTGAGTAAATCTTTAAGAAAGTTTTTGGAATTAAATCGTCGATTATATATTGCCTTATATGCATTGGCAATTAAAACTGCCAATTCTTTTGGTTGTAAAACAGAATATCGTTGACTTTTTCTACCCAGAATAAGAAAAACTTGAAAATTATCTAAGTCAAAATGTAGGTGAAATGGTGGAAAAAAATAATCTGGAAATTCACCTTGAAATGGAATATTGGCATCAGCAAGTTCGTGTTCAAAATCTTTAATGAATTGCTCATTCGTTAAGTATTTTTTATGGAGATTTATTTCATTCTCTAAACAAGGTTCAAGAGTTTTCCAGGATTCTGAAATTTTATTTAAAGATTCCTGAAATTGTTGTTTCATCTGATCAAATAATCGAAAATCCCATTTTTTTTGAGCCTTTTTCAGGTTTTTAACACTTTTAGCTAAGATATGTGAACTATCCTCAAGTAAGTTCCAGTTAATAGGTGGTGAACTTTCTTTTGGATTCAACTCCATATGAGTATCCTCCTTTTTGGTTTCAATACTTTTTAAATTTATTTGAATTCTTTGTTTCATATATACCCCGAATATAAAATTTATGCAATACGAATAAAATTTTGGGGATTAAGTTTGTTTTTATGGGTTTATATTAAATATCTGAAATCAAAGGTACAAAAAGATAATAGAACTGAAAAATTTCCATCCTGAAAATATATGAACGATTTTTTGCTGTCGTCATCCTGAGGCTTCGTTTTTTGAAGCCGTGAGGATC
>JAAYUT010000047.1 GCA_012517485.1 Candidatus Atribacter fermentans | reverse complement strand
TGTGATTTTGGAAGGGTTGGCTGGAGCTTTAGCCAATACTGAACGGACAGCTGGATGGTACGAACCTCTTCAGCCTCTCATCGATAAGGGAGAAATCACGATTGTTGCTGATGTTCCAGCAGATTGGGCACGAGAACCAGCAGTGAGAAAAATGAATGAAATTCTGGTGAAAACCAAGGATATTAATTTAATTTTAGCCTCTAATGATGAGATAGCAGCAGGTGCAATTGTTTCTTTAGAAGCTGCTGGTTTAGTGCCAAATAAAGATGTATTTTTAATTGGTGTTGATGCTTCACCTGTAGGCTTGCAGCTTATTAAAGATGGGAAATTGTTAGCGACTGTTGCCCACCAGGCTTATCTCCAGGGATACTGGGCGGTTGAGATGATAATGAAATACTTGGAAAATAAAACTGAACCACCAAAAGATAAATGGCCAAATAATTATATTATTACTGAAAATTTTATGGTTGATAAAACAAACGTAGAAGAAGTTGGGCCTTTTGGAGAACCAGTCAAAGCTGGACCGGTAGCTGAATTACCATATTAAAAAAATTTTAAAGACCAAGCAGGCAACGCTCTTTTTTTTTATTTGAAAAAAAAAGAGCGTTGCCTGCTGCATTGGGGAAAGAAATTATGACCTCAACGAAGACAGTCATTGAAATGAAAAATGTTTCCAAATATTTTGGAGCAGTTAAAGCTTTGGAGAACGTATCACTCCAGCTTTATTCCCAGGAAATACTGGGTTTAGTAGGAGATAATGCTGCGGGGAAATCCACGCTTCTTAAGATTCTTTCAGGAGTTCATCTTCCTAATAAGGGTCAAATTTTCGTTGAAGGAAAAGATGCTGAAATTCGTTGTCCAATGGATGCCAGGAGAGTCGGAATTGAAACCGTTTATCAGGATTTTATGCTCGCTCCCAATTTAGATATTGTTGCCAATATCTTTTTGGGAAGAGAGTTAACCAGGTGGGGAAGAATGGAAAAGTTACATAAAAAACAAATGGAAAAAAAAGCGGCTGAAATATTAAAAGATCTCAACGCTGATTTAGGACCTTTATCGAATTTAGTTATGTCATTATCCGGTGGTCAACAGCAATTGGTGGCGATAGCAAGAGCTTTATTATATAGTCCGAAGGTCATTTTAATGGATGAACCTACAGCCAGTTTATCGGTTCGAGCTATCGAACCATTTTTGGAATTAGTTAAGAACCTCAAAGCTAAGGGGTGCTCGATCATTTATGTCAGTCATCGACTTCCTGATGTCTTGGAAATTTCAGACCGGATTGTAGTTTTGCGAGCTGGTCAATTGGTAGCAGAAAAAATGAAAGACTCAACCAGCTTGGAAGAAGTCGTTTATTTTATGATGGGGATCGAAAACCAGGGAAAAAGAAAAATTTCGCAGGAGACCATCCATGGCTAATCCTATTTTCCTCAAATTTCAGAAAAGTGCCTACGCGAAGCCAGTCCTTTTTTTAGTTCTATCTATCGGAGTTGCTGGGTTATTATCACCATATTTTTTAACCGTTCGAAATATTCGAGCAATCTTGATTTCTGCAGCTCCATTGATGATTGTTGCGGTTGGAGAAGCGCTAGTAGTTTTAACAGGTATGATTGATTTGAGTTTGGAATCAGTATTAGCTTCCAGCGGGGTTATTATTGCAACCATGGATATCATGTGGCGGGTTCCAACTGCTTTAAGCATCCTTTTCACCCTTCTATATGGAGCATTGATCGGTTTTGCGAATGGTATTTTAGTTGTTAAGGCAAAAATTCCTTCCTTTGTGGTGACTTTAGGTATGTATTGGGGTTTGCGGGGTTTGGCTATGGTTATTAGCCAAGGGTATCCCATATCGCCATCTTCAGTATCACCGAGTAGGCCATTTTCTTTTGAATGGATATCAGGAAATGTTTTCAATGTACCAGTAATGATCATTATAGCTTTCGGCATCTCTATCTTTTTTCATTATTATATTTCAGAATTTAAAAAAGGTCGGGATATATATGCCGTTGGAGGTAATGAGCTCGCTGCGAGAAACTGTGGAATCAACGTTAATAAAGTTAAAGTATTTGTCTTCGTGGTTTCAGGTATTTTGGGTGCCACTGCCGGTATCATTATGACATCTTGGATCAATCAAGCCTATGCTTGGACT
>JAAYUT010000359.1 GCA_012517485.1 Candidatus Atribacter fermentans | reverse complement strand
TGATTTTGTCGTGGTCAGAGAAAATACCGAAGGTCTCTATGCAGGAGTTGGAGGCTTTTTACGGAAAGGCACCGCCGATGAAGTAGCCATTCAGGAATCAATAAATACTCGCAAGGGGGTTGAGCGTTGTCTCCGGTATGCTTTTGAATATACTCAAAAGCGTAATAAAAGAAAAAAGCTCACTCTTTGTGGCAAAACAAATGTTTTAACTTATGCTTTTGATTTGTGGGAAAGAACATTCTATGAAATTGCTGCTGATTATCCTGATGTTAAAACTGATTATGCTCATGTTGATGCTACAACGATGTGGATGGTGAAAAATCCAGAATGGTTTGATGTGATTGTGACCGATAATATGTTTGGTGACATTATTACCGATCTTGGTGCAATGATCCAGGGTGGGATGGGTGTAGCTGCTGGTGGGAATATCAATCCTTCAGGAGTTTCAATGTTTGAACCTATCGGTGGATCAGCACCAAAATATACGAACTTAAATATAATCAACCCCTTAGCAGCAATATGTGCTGTTCAAATGATGCTTGACGTTTTAGGAGAAGTCGAAGCTGCTCAAGGTTTAGAAGAAGCGATTATTGCTTCTTTACAAAGTGGAAAAATCAAGAGCATGAACGCTGGAAAAATGGGTTTATCAACTCAAGAAGTAGGCGACTTGGTCGCTTCTTTTATTTAAAAAAAATTCAATGAATCCTTAAGATAAAAGATGGTTTTTTAGAAAAGAGGGCGGTTTTATTCTAAAGGAGAACCGCCCTCTTGAGATGGAATATTTGAACCTGATGCTGGAGTCTCGCTTGACGGGGATAAAGAAGTCCCTCCTTCACTTCCAGGAACCCCACTTGAAGTAATCCCTGGTGAACTTATTACGATTCCCTGACCAGATTTAATAGTTGGTTTTTGTTTAATGTCAGCAATAAAACCCTGAACTTCCATTTCGATCATGGCAATACTGTTCGTTTTACTGAGTGCTTCTTCCATCTTGGTTGCAATTCTTTGAGGGTCTATCCCTTCCAACCGAGCACGTTCAATAATTTTCGTTAAACTATTGAGGTCTTTTGATTGGTTGCTTTTACTGGCAAACTGGTTAACTATTACACCTGCTTGTTGAGGTTGTATACCCATTTCTATTAGTGAAGCGAGGGAGTCAACAATTTTTTTAGCGCTTTTATCATCTTGTGCAACCTTTTGTTGCAGTGCGCTTTTAATTAAATCAGTAGGCACAGAATACTCTATTGAAGTAGCAATGTTGTTGAGAGTTTCTTCATCATGAATTCCAGAAAGGTTTATTTCTTCCAAAATTTTCTGGGCTTCTAAAAGAGAGTCTTTTTTCTTTTCAAGACTTTTAACAATATTATAAGGACGAACTTTTTTATGCAATCCTTCTTTTAGTTTTAAAACTAAGGTATCTGATTCCAACCCTTTTTGTTGTAGTTCATTGACTAACTCACTAACTCGGTCCAGCAAATACTCTCGGTCTTCAGGTGGATAATTTTCAGATTCTGATATTAACAAAGAAACTTCATCTTGAGCAAAAACTGTGGTATTTAAAAGGAGAATAATCAAGAAGAAAAAGATGAAAAAAAACCGGTTTTTCATTTCTATTCGCCATTAACGACCAAAACAGAATTAACTCCTCCAAATCCGTCTTCGATTCGTCGATAAGATCCTGGGTCTGGAACCCACTCTTCACCATCAATAATAAAGGAATACTGATACTTTCCTGGTTTTACCTTTAAGGTTATAACCCAAGAATTATTGTCTTTCTTTTCCATCTGTAATGTATTCCAATCGCTAAAATCACCAGCTACTGCAACAGTTTTTGGATTTTCACTTAATGCATAAAATTTAAGTTCAACCCTACGATATCCAGAAAGTCCCGATATATTAAACTGAGGAAATAGAGGAAGGTTTGAGAAAAAAACTAAGGTTAAAAATACCAATGATAAAGAGACGATTGCTAATTTTTTAAAACTACCGATCCAATAACCCCTTCTCTGTCTGGCATCTATTCTATCCATGACCTGAAGAGAAAAATTGGTTGGTACTCTCATTTGAGGAAGCTGTTCTAAACAACGAATTAATTTTTCTTCTTTCCTATCCATATCAATCGCCTCAATAGTATATACGGATAAATCCTTCTGATGTTTCACTCTCTTTAAACAATTGAATTGCTTGAAACCCTTTCTAATCATAGAATTTTTAAATTATTCTAATAATTCACCCAATTCGTCTTGAAGCTTTTTTCTTGCTCGGTGTAAATAGGTTTTAACCGTTCCTACTGGAAGACCGGTTACTGTGGAGATTTCATCATAGGATAATCCTTCTAAGTGTCGTAGGACGATCACTTCTCGAAACTTTAATGGTAGATCTCTGATTGCTTTTTCTAAACTTAATCTTAATTCTTGATTGAGCAAGACATCATCGGGATTATGAAAGGAATCTTGAGGAATAAAATCTTCTAACTCGCTTTCTTCTTCGTCTCCAATGGGAGATGAAAGAGAAAAGAAAAAAATCTTTTTTTTCCGAAAATAATCACGACAGACGTTTAAAGCAATTCGGTATATCCAGGTTGAAAATTCGTATGAGTTATCATATTTATTTAATGCCGAATAAGCCTTAACAAAGGTGTCTTGAGCTAAATCTTCAGCATCTGGCTTGGACCGTACCATACGGAAAATATAATTAAAAATTGGTCTTTCGTATTTCCTTACTAATAAACAAAAAAAATCCCGATTTCCGTTCAGGACTTCAACAATGATCTCCCGATCGGTCTTTTCAGTCATTCCGCCGATTCAACCTAAAGAACCGTATTTTTTAACAGTTCAATACGGTATTTGGTGCTATTTATTAAAGAAGTTCCATCCGCCCATTTAGCTCCTGGATATTTTCGAATAATATCGAGATAGAGCTGATAAGCTTCGATGTAACGTCCAAGTTTTTCTAAACAAAGTCCCTTGTTAAACATGGAAGCAGGAGCAATGAGGATGCCATTATACCAAGTTCCATTTGGATACTGGACTATTGATTTATCAAATGCCTCTAAGGCGAGCTGATAATCATCACGTCTATACCACGATGCGCCCTCAAAATATTGGGCATCATCAGCAAACTCATCGTTTGGGTATTTTTGAACATATTCAGCAAAGAGAGAAGCTGCTTTGTAAAAAAGCTCTAATTTATAAAAACAATGAGCTAAACCATAAATTGACTTTTTCTCAACCTCTCCCCCAAAAGCTCTTGCTTGTTCATAGGCAAATGAAGCATTTGAATATGATTCTAATATATAATAGCAATCTCCCATTTCATAATAGGCTACACCAACAAATTCACTCTGAGGGAAGTTTTGAATAAGGCTTTTATATTCATTAATGGCATCCCACCATTGATTCAAACCCTGACCACGACAGCGAGCCAACAAATATTGTCCATCATCAGCAAACTCACTATTCGGATAACTCTTAACCATATCGTTCAAAATAGAAATCGCTGATTGATAATCTCCTAAATAATATGCCGATGCTCCTTTTATGAATGAAACATTGGGAATGAGATTACTTCCAATATACTTCTTTTGATATTCTTCAGCCTCAAGAAAACTTTTTTCATAAAAACCCAGCTCATAAAGCAACACAAGATATTCGTAATCGTTACTATCAGATGATAAAGATAAAGTAATGATTCCGTCAGGCGAGATAAGAACTTCATTCCCTTTCACTACGGTAACTTTAACCAAGCTGCTAGTATATCCTTCGCATGAAAAAAAGATATATTGTACTCCCGAGGAAATATTCTCTAAAAGAAAATCGCCAGTTTCGTTGGTAAAAACAATCCTATCACCTGATTCCACTCGGACACCTTGAAGAGGACCATTTTCTCCCTCTACTCTTCCTCGAACTGCACCTTTCTCTCCGATATTCAATGACATACAACCTGAAAGAACGGCTAAAAAAAGAAAACTTGCCACACCAAGGAGAAAGGGATAGCTTTTTTTCATTGATTTCCTCCTCCTATCTTGTTTAACTCTTTTTTTGCCCATTGATAATAACTATTCTCTTGATTCGTTTTATCAAGAATAAACGTAAAATGTTGTTTCGCCTTTTCCTTGTCTTGTTTTTCGAGATAATTCATTGCCAGATAATAACGGGCATCAATATAATCAGGATATTTATTCACTAAATCAAGTAAAATTACTTCAGCGTTTTCTTTATCTCCTATTTTATAATATACATAACCAAGATGCAGCAGGTACTGAGGATTTTCTAAAGAAATTGACAAAGCTTTTTGAAGTGCCTCAATAGCTTTCTTCCATTCATTTACACCGGGCGCGAGGCTTCTATTTTCATAAATATAGGCCAATCGAAACCATGCGTTGTCATCAAGAGGATTAAGAACTAAATACTCTTGAAAAGCCTTTACCGCCTTACCAGAAATTCGGTAAGCCTGTGTCCATTTTTCTTTTTCTAATAGGATAAGCCCCATTTCGAAATAGGCATCATGAGGGCGAATCCCCTGTTCGGCAGCTTGTTCATATAAACGATAAGCAGAATCTGCGTCACCTTGTTGACGAGCTTTTTGTGCTTGGATAAATAAATCAGAATCCTGGGTTATCCCCATCTCAGTTAAAAACATAACTAAAACCAAACACAACACTAAGACTAAACCAGTCGCTTTCATCTTTTTCGACAATGTTACCCTCACTTTCTTTCGATGCCTAAAAATAAAAACAACCCCATTGAACCAAAAATAATATTAGGCATCCAAGCAGCTAACCAGGGATCCATGATACCACCCCGTCCCAACGAACGGAAAATTGATAACATCATATAAAAAACAAAAGCTAAGATAACGGTCACTATAACACCGAGTGCTCTTGTATCACGGCCCCTTTGAATACCAAATGGTAATCCGATCAAAATAAACATTAAAGCTGAAAAGGGGAGAGAATATTTCAAATGATAAGCGGTTTCGAATTCATCAACTTGAGCTCCTGATTGCTTTAATATATCGATCTGTTTCCGTAGCTCTCTAGTCGACATTTCCTCAGGAGCTCGCTGGTTTTCAAAAAACTCCTGTAATTCCTCTTTCATATCAATTTCCATTTCAGCAAATTCTATTTCCTGAAGAAGATATCCGGTCTCATTATATCGATGAACTACTCCTTTTTTCAACAACCAACGATCTTCTAACCAAAAGGCACTTTGAGAAATAATAACATCCGGAAACTTCTTTTGATCTTTTAAATCATAAATAATCACTTTTTTCATTTCCCAGGTTTCGTTATCCAATTCGTTCACATAAAAATATCGATTCTCGGCATCCCTAAAAAAAACATTTTGCTGGATTTTCGGTGGTCCTTTTTTATAAACATATTCACGCATCAATACCTGTGCTTTGTGGTTTGATTCGGGAACAATAACATCATTAAAGTAATAAGAACCAATACTAACTAAAATCGAAACTATCAAATAGGGAAATAAAATCCTTTTTAGGCTGACACCACAAGCTTCAATAGCTACCATCTCGCTTTCTCTTCCCAGTCTTCCTAAATGGAGTTCAGAGGCTAAAAGATAAGAGATCGGGAAAGTTAACACCATTTGGGCAGGGATATATAACAACAATATTTCTAAGGTAATTAGGAGAGGAACTTTTTTATTGACAAAAAAGTCAGCAAGTTCGAATAAAATTCCCACCAACATAACAATGGTTACTGCGCCCACCCAAGTAAACATACCAGTGAGACTTTCGCGGGCTATATAGCGATCCATAATTTTAATCATCGGTTTTTTGTCACCTATTTTGATTGGATTTAAAGTAGTATCTCGTATGGTTAGA
>JAAYUT010000358.1 GCA_012517485.1 Candidatus Atribacter fermentans | reverse complement strand
GCTCCTTTGGCAACCACCTGTATCTTTCCTTTTTTTCGAGTAAACAGGGTAATAATTCTATCTAATTCACCAAAATTTATACTTTTTAAAACGATCCCTTGATCTTTCCAGTAACGAGTCGTAGTTTTCATCATCGGATAGTATAACCCCATCTTCTAAGAACATTTGGTTTCTTTCTCCAATTCAGTTGAGTCTTAACCCATAGATCTAAAAACACTTTTTTCCCAAAAAATTCCTCAAGATCTTTTCTGGCTTCGGTACCAATTATTTTAATCATACTTCCCTTCTCCCCGATAACAATTTTACGGTGAGAATCCTTTTCGACATAAATTATAGCTCGAATTGATATTAAATTTTCTTTCTCTTGCATTGCTTCAACTCGCACTTCTACTCCATATGGAATTTCTTGATAAATATTTTGCCAAATTTTTTCTCGAATTATTTCTCCAGCAATATCTCTCTCATAAACATCAGAGATTTGTTCCTCATCAAAATATGGTGGATTGAGAGGAAGAAGGTTTTGGATTTTCTGAATTAATTGGTCGAGACCAACACCAGTTAAAGCTGATACCTCAATGATATCGTGAAAAGGAAAACATTGGGAATATTCTTGAATAGTTTTTTGGATAGTTTCCTTTTTAAACAAATCAATCTTATTCACAATCAATAGAACCGGATGAGGAAAGTCTTGAATTTCTTTAAAATAGATTTCATCAGTTTGAACCGAAACTCCCGGCGTTATTAGATAGAGCAAACAATCGGCATCAGGAA
Organism: Candidatus Atribacter fermentans; assembly: GCA_012517485.1. Classification (GTDB taxonomy): domain Bacteria; phylum Atribacterota; class Atribacteria; order Atribacterales; family Atribacteraceae; genus Atribacter; species Atribacter fermentans. The sequence goes on along the minus strand of JAAYUT010000358.1, from coordinate 1,140 downwards.
GTGCGCTTTTCCATTGATTGGAAAGGAATTGGCCAAGAGGGTCAACTGGAACGTGAAGCCCTGGTGTATCAATAAACACAATTTGGCAATTAGGGAGATTTAAGATCCCTTTAATGTTTTTTCGAGTTGTTTGGGGTTTATCACTGACAATCGTGATTTTATATTTTAAAATATTATTGAGTAGGGTAGATTTTCCAACATTTGGCCGCCCCCAAATGGTTACGAAACCTGAACGAAAATTGGTCTGATTTTCCATGGTTTAAAACCCCTTTTCAGGTTTCAACTGAAAGGGATGTGGAAATAGCTCATCTAAAGTATAAATCTGGTAATCTCCTCCACGACGGGCAGCTAAGATTTCAAGATGAGGTGCAAATTCATACAAAACTTGCCGGCAGGCACCACAAGGAAGACAGTAATCTTGACTAAAAGAAATAACTGCGAGTCGAGTAAAGGTTGCATACCCCATCGAAACTGCTTTAAAAAGAGCAACTCTTTCAGCACAAACCGACAATCCGAATGAAGCGTTTTCGATATTTCCCCCCTGAATCACCTTCCCATGACAAGTTTCCAAGGCAGCACCAACCGGAAAGAGCGAATAAGGAGCATAGGCATATTTTTGAGCTTTTTGTGCCGATAATACCAATTGATCGCGTTTTTCAATAATAAGGAAGTGGTCAAGAAGATAGTTTTGTCGATTTTCCATAATTTGTTTTTTGTCTCTATCGGTATCATCATAACCAAATAAATGTAAAAGGCCATGAATAAGGAGAAGTTTTTGTTCATTTTCATATAGAGTATCATAAGCACGAGCCTGTTCTTTTGCCTTTTCTGGAGAAATTATGATCTCTCCCCAAACTTCATCTGATTCTTCAGTACCATAAAAAAAGGATATAACATCAGTTTCGACATTGTGATGAAAAAATTCTTTTTTCAATGCCCTTATTTCATCAAGACTTACAAAGGCAATACTTAGTTTTCCTGGAATCTCACGATTCTCCTGTGCACAAACAAAATCAACAATTTTTTTTATTATTGCACTGGAGAGTGTGGCTTCTTTTGATGAACGAGTTACCAGAACAGTCGTCATAATTGTCCCCTTTTGAATTATTGATTAAAATTAATTCATAGTTTTTCCTTCTC
>JAAYUT010000357.1 GCA_012517485.1 Candidatus Atribacter fermentans | reverse complement strand
TTTCCTGTACCAAAACCTTCGAGTGGTATCATGGCAATTTCGGATAAGAGTATTTTTAATGGAGTTGAAATACCAATTGCTGGAGTTGCTGGAGATCAACACGCTGCTCTTTTTGGTCAGGCTTGTTTTAAACCAGGAATGGCAAAAAATACTTATGGAACCGCTTTAGATTTGATGATGAACATTGGCGAGAAGTTTATTTTATCAAAGCACGGATTAACAACTGATTTAGCTTGGGGTATAGATGGGAAAATTGAATATTCCTTTGAGGGAGTCGTTTTTATTGGGGGAGGAGCTGTACAATGGCTTCGGGATGGGCTCAAAATTATTGAGAATGCTGCTCAAACTGAGACCTTAGCTTTATCGGTTCCTAATACTGGAGGGGTTTACCTCGTCCCAGCTTTTACTGGACTTGGTGCTCCCTATTGGGATATGTACGCTCGGGGTCTCCTTATTGGTATAACTCGAGGAACAACTCGGGAGCAAATAGCTCGGGCTACCTTAGAATCAATGGCATATCAGACACGAGATGCGTTAGAAGCTATGGTCATAGATTCAAAAAAACCTTTAGATTCTCTCCGGGTTGATGGAGGTGCTGTAAAAAATAATTTCTTAATGCAGTTCCAAGCAGATATTTTGGGGGTTCCAGTAATAAGGCCAGTCGTTACAGAAATGGCAGCTTTAGGAGCGGCTTATCTTGCTGGACTCGGGGTTGGTTTTTGGAAAAATCGGGAAGAAATTTCCGCGATGTGGAAAATGGATAGAATTTTTGAGCCAAAAATGGATGAAGGTCAAAGAGAAGAGCTATACCGTGGATGGAAAAAAGCGGTAGAGAGATCTCTACATTGGGCAGAAAAATCATAAACAAATTGGTTTATTTTTATAATGTAGTTCTCACTTACCATTTTTCTAAGTACGATGAAAAATACCATTTTTGGGATTTATATAAAAATATTTACAATGAATTCTTTATTATGAATTATATTTACAATGAAAATAATTATGACAATAAAAAAAGATATTTCTTTTTAATCTTAAGAGGATAATCATGTTTTTGCTAAATGATGCTAAAATTTAAAAATGAAATGATGACAATAATTTCAAAAGTCATTATATTTTACTTATTTTTAAAAACGAAGGTATATAAATAAAAAAGGAATTCATGTAGTCATTGCTTTCTTAGAAACCTCTTTTAAAATGAATAATGAGGAGTGATTTATTGTGACAAGGGAGGAAAGAGTTTTAAGGACTATTCGTCATGATTCTATTGATTATTTGCCAAGTAATATTTATTTTGCATCACATGAAAAAAAACTATCCCTCATGCAAACCTTTCATTTTTCGTCTCTTAACGAATTTGATGATTTTTTAGAAAATCACCTTTATCTTACTTCGCCGATGGATGACACTTTCCGTTTTCGAGGTGACCACGAATTTTTGAAGAAAGCTGAAAAGACAGTCTTTGCAAAAGTTGATTGGGAAAATGGCATTCTTTATGATCGATGGGGCATAGGTTATGATATCAATACTGATGGAATATGTATTCGTTATCATCCTCTAAGAGGGAAAAGTAATCATGAGATAGAAAATTACCAAGCCCCAAATTTAGATGAGCCGGGGAATTTGGTGTTGATAGAACAAGATTTAAAAAAATATTCCGGTGATTATCTGGTGGTTTTGGTTGGATATTTTGGAATATTTGAACGAGCTTGGGGTCTATTAGGATATGAAGAGTTTATGATGAACATGCTATTAGAACCTAAGCTCATGGAAGGGTTTTTAGACAAAATAACTCAATATAAAATTGATTATGCCAAACTTACTGTTAAATTGGGATGCAAGATTGGTCATACCGGGGATGACTTTGGTTCTCAAAAAGGATTGATGTTTTCAAAAGATCTTTGGATAAAATTTTTTAAACCCCGTTTAGCCAAAGTTTGGAAAGTTTATAAAGATGCCGGGTTGCCAGTTATACATCATACTTGTGGTAATGTAACTGAAATAATCGGAGATATGATTGATATAGGGTTAGATGTTTTAGAGCCAGTACAAAAAGTTATGGATTTTTCATATTTAAAGAAAGAATTTGGGAAATATCTAACCTTCTGGGGAGGTATTGGAACTCAGGATATACTTCCTTTCGGGTCTCCACAAGATGTGAAAAATATGGCAGGAAAGGTAATTGAAACCCTCGGAAAAGGTGGGGGAATGATCATAGCACCCGATCAAGAAATCATGGCCGATGTTCCACCTGAAAATGTAGTTGCTTTGGTTGAAACCATTAAAGAGAAACGAGAGAGTGTTTTGTAAATTTTTTTATAAAAATAAACAAACAAATAATTAAATAACAATTTTTTTAATTGTCCCGATAGGGGAGGTAGTCCATGGTTGAAAATGAAAATAACAAAGATTCGTCATATGAAGATGCTGAGAGTTTTTTGGAAATTGGGCAAAAAGGCATCATAAAAAAAGATTCAGTCAGTAAAAAAGTATTGGTTGAAATGTTTAAAATTAGAGAAACTGGAGTATTAATGGCTCTTATTTTACTCCTTATTCTTTTCTCGATTACATCTCCTGTTTTTTTTAGTATTAATAATTTATTAAACGTTGTTCGCCAGGTATCTCTTTTAGGGATTATTGCCATGGGTATGACTATGGTGATCGTTTCTGGAGAAATAGATCTTTCAGTTGGAGCAGTCTATGGTTTAGCAGCTGTTGTTGCAGGTATGCTGATGACCAATGGAGTTTCTATATTATTATCCTTAATCTTTGCGCTCTTTGCTGGTATGGGATTTGGCTTAATAAATGGAATGCTTGTAACATATGCAAGAATTCCAGCCCTAATTGTTACTTTAGGTACACTTAATGTAGCAAGAGGTGCTGCGCTTATTGCCAGTAAAGCTCAAGTTATTTCTACAAGTCACCGTACTGTAGTCGACCCGGCTATAAATACTTTTTTATTTATTGGACAGGGAAAGCTTTTTGAAATTATCCCCATGATGAGTATTTTTTTTGTTATTACCGCAGTAGTTTCTTATTTTATTTTTAATAAAACCATCATGGGTTTTCATATGCGTGCTGTTGGT
>JAAYUT010000356.1 GCA_012517485.1 Candidatus Atribacter fermentans | reverse complement strand
AATTCGGTTCGGTTAACTGCGTACTGGCTTCCAAATAGTGAAGAAACACGGCTTGGATTTCTTAAAAATTCTTGAATTCTATTTCGTGGTATGGTGTCAGGAGTTAATATTATTACAACCCGGTGAGTCCCAAGTGGCTCTTTCGCAACAAAGCTAACCATTTGCGGAGAGTTAGCTCGAACAAATTTATTTTCCTCAATGATTTCAACACTCCCTTTGGGGTTATATTGAGCAAGTGTTATATACCCGCCTAGTGTGGTTCGATAGCGCAAGTTAACTCTTTCTCCCACTGAATAAAATCCCCCATCGCCTCGGTCAGTAGAGAGTGCGATTTGAGGAGATCGAGGGATAGAGCGGTGATCTTCTGGTGAAATGTTAAATTGAAAAGTAACTGTAGGTTTGGCTAAAATTATACTTGAAAATCCAACCAAAGTGAGGAGCACCAAAAAAAGTTGAAATAAAAGGTTGTAATAGAAAATCCTTTTCATTTTATCAATCTCTCTCCTTATGAGGGATTTTCATACTAATAAATAGTTACTGTATATCCTGAATACGTTGGATAAAATCTTTCAGTGTAAGAAATGCCCCAATCAGTTTCAACTCGAACAATATGTTCTTCATATAATTTCACATTAGCGAAATTAAACAAACAGCCATTTGGATTAAGATAAGCATTGCCAATTCGATTCCCATCAATATATACTCTTCCATAAATACTTGACGATGATGAACATATAGATATTTTTCCGAATCCTGGAGGAAGCGGTTCATCATCGATGCAACCCGACGTTACCATCATTATGGTGAATATTAAAACCGTCATTAGGACTAAAACAACCTTCATTTTCATAGAATTTCCAACCTCCAATTTATTTAATTAATATTCTTAAATATTTAATCGGTCATTTATCAAAATTGATTAGTTCAAATCGAAAATTAACGAATTAAAATCGTAAAAGATGCCGATATTTTAATTCATAAATTACATTTATGATAAAGCTTAGTCATCTATAAACAGTTTTATTAATTTCTTAGTCTCATCATAATTATTTTTTAAAGAGCTATTGGTTTATTTTAATTAGCTTCATAAACCAACTGCCATGGAATACCAAATTTATCAATAAGAAGTCCATAAGATTTCGCAAAGAAGGTTTCCTGAAGATCCATAAGCACAGTTCCACCCTCTTTTAATTTATTAAATAATAAAGCTATTTCTTCGAAGTTATCAATTCCAACGTTAAGAACAATATTATCACCCAGGGTTACAGGCATGTCAGAGGTTACATCAGAAAACATTACATTACTACCGTAAATTTTAAGACTGGTATACATAATTAATTTTTTGTTATTTTCGTTCAAAGTCATATTGGCTTGCTGAGGAGCTTCCTCATAAGTCATAAATTTTGGCTCCTCTAAACTGAAAACTTTTGTATAAAAACTAACTGCATCGCGGCAATTCCCATTAAAATGAAGGTGAACATCAATAGCCATTCTTTTCCCTCCTTTTAGGTTTGTCTTGACTATCTCAAACATCTCTATGATTTATTTTAACAGTCAAACAGTAATTAAAAAATAGTTCCTTCTCTCTTGATAGAAGAAGGTGAGGATGAGGGTGGATTTTAAGTATGAATGGAAAAGTAGACTTCATCGAGTGATTAAGGTATTGTAGAAGTACGGAGTTTCGATTTTTTAAAAAAAATGAAAAACCTTTATTTCAAATTCACCCGTTGAAAAATAGGTTGGCTGTGACTTGCTATTCTTTACTACATTACCATTACTAAGTCTGACCAATTTATATCACCTGATTGAGACATTCACATACCTAAAATGAGAGGTGATTTTTTATGTTAAATTTAATTTATGAATACTTTTGGATGATTCTCTTTTTTGCGATCGCTATTTTCATTGGATATTTCGTACATTATATCTTATTTCGAATCCTAAAGAGAATAACTGATTATACAACGATTTATTTAGATAAATATTTAATTAAACACTTAAAAGACCCTATCCGATTATTTTTTGTAATTATTGCAATCCGAACTGCTATTTCACTTTTGCGGACTCCTCTTTCTCAAGAAATCTACGAATTTCTTCAATCTATCATTTATTTTATAACCCTTTTTACTATTGGTTGGTCAATCATGAAATTGTTCTCGGTTTTTGAAGACTTTCTAATACAAAAATATCGCATGGATAAAAAAGATAATCTTTTTGCCCGTAAAATACATACTCAATTTATTGTATTTAAACATCTTGGTCTCATTATTGTAACTATAGTTATCATATCAGTTGCTTTGTTACGTTTCGAGAGCGTCCGGAACTTAGGAACAGGTCTTTTAACCTCAGTAGGGATAATGGGTATTGTTGTTGGTCTCGCAGCTCAAAAAACTGGAACGGCATTAATTGCTGGAATTCAGATTGCGTTTTCTCAACCGATTCGGATTGATGATGTGGTCATTGTTGAGAATGAATGGGGTCGAGTTGAAGAAATCAATTTTACTTATGTAGTTGTTAAAATATGGGATTCAAGACGTTTAATTGTTCCTACCAGTTATTTTTTGGAGCATCCTTTTGAAAACTGGACTAAAACGTCATCAGATATGCTGGGGACGGTATTTCTCTATGTAGATTATCGTCTTCCCGTTGACGAACTCCGCCATGAGTTTTTAAAAATATTAAACCAATCACCTTGGTGGGATAAAAGAGTTAGTGCCCTTCAAGTTACCGATTGCAAAGAAACGACAATGGAGTTAAGAGCTTTGATGAGTGTAGCCGACTCATCCTCTGCCTGGGAATTGCGTTGCGAAGTTCGGGAAAAGCTTATTACTTTCATACAAAAGAATTATCCCGACTGTCTCCCTCGCTTAAGAATCACCGCCGAATCAATAAGTAAACATAATGAGGAGTAAAATAAAGAAATTGGTTTTTAAGCAAAAAAATGGAGCGGAAAACGGGATTTGAACCCGCGACCCTCGGCTTGGGAAGCCGATGCTCTACCTGCTGAGCTATTTCCGCCCTATGGTTATTATATTAACTGGTGTTGGATATTTTTTCAAGAGTTCATGAAAGAGAGTT
>JAAYUT010000355.1 GCA_012517485.1 Candidatus Atribacter fermentans | reverse complement strand
TACAGAATCCATTAAAGCTTCGGTGTTTCCATACATGGTCGCATAAAGTAGGGTTATTCCTGGTTCTCCAGGTATTTTTGCATATTCTGCCCATTTTTTATACAGATTGAGGATGATCGATGGATTCTTTCTCCAAATTAAACCATGAGAAGGTGCTATGACTTCTACTGGTATACCAGCTAATTTTTCAATAGCTTTTAAAACCTGAGCGCTAAATTTTGCAACAATATTTGCATAATATCGCAAGGCTTGTTTTTTATAAAATTCTAAATCAGTACATTCATCATCAAATATGGCTCCCCGAAGCGCTCCATAACTACCAAAAGCATCACAAGAAAATAATATTCGGTTTTTCTTTTCAAAAGTCATCATGGTTTCTGGCCAATGAACAAAAGGAGTCATAAAAAATTGGAGAGTTAATCCACCCAATTCTACTTCTTCTCCATCTTGAACAATCTGTACTTGATCAGTAATTCCATAAAATGCTTGAATCATGTCTTTAGCTTTTGACGAGCAGAGAATTGTTGCATGGGGAGCAATTTTTCGGAGAACTCTTAAAACTCCTGTATGGTCGGGTTCCATATGATTGAGAATAATATAATCGACTTGAGAGGGGTCAATAATTTCTGCGATTCGTTTAAAAAACTGATCGACTTTTATCGATTTGGCTAAGTCAATTATGGCTTTTTTTTGATCATTAATCAGATATGAATTATAAGAAACTCCCTCCTGAGTTATCGGCCATAAACCTTCAAAAAGGTCGGTGGTGTGGTCATTCACTCCGATCCAATGTATATTTTTTCGTAACTCTACAGCTGGCATAGGCTCACATCCTTTTCCCCAACTCGGAAATAAAAAATTCAATCACTATTATACCCGAATTTACTAAATGGTGATTTTACTTATAAAGGATTTACTAAGGGAAACTGAAAGATAGAGGAAAAGTATTTTCATCCACATCCGGTCTTATAACGTGGCAAGAGGGTCTAGCCGACTTTTTCCTCAAATATTTTAAGAAATGATTTGACGATTTCAGGGTCAAACTGTTTCCCCGATTGGTTGCGTAGCTCAGTTAAAGCTTCTTGAGGTTTCAATGGACTTTTATAGGGTCGAGGTTGTATCATCAGATCGTAGCTATTCACCACAGCAGAAATTCTCGTAATTATTGGAATATCTTCTTTAGAAAGCCCCCTTGGATATCCCGATCCATCCCACCATTCACAATAACTTAAGGCGGCTTCAGCTATTTGAAAAGTATGGGGGAAATATTGAAGAATGCGGTAACTAATTTCTGGTATTCTCCTCAGGATTTGCCTTTCTGCCAAAGTTAACGGTTCTTTTTTCAAGAGGAGGTGAGTTGAAACTGTGATTTTTCCGATATCATGGAGTGCAGCTAACAATAAAAGCTCATTCAAGGTTTGCTGATCAAGATGAAGAACTTTACCCAATTCTTGATGATTAAGAAGATTTCGAGTATTTCCTTCTTTCTGAAAAAGCTGCTTGATTTCCCAATGTTTTAATTTTAATGAGGTGAACAGACGGTCTTTGATTATATGATTTTCAACCGCCTTTTTGTGGTACATATCATCCTCAGCTTGTTTTAGAATTGCTTTCATTTGATCTCCTGGATGGTTTTTAGTTCCTATTCCGAGAGATATAGTAATGGGTATTGTTTTGATTTTTCCTTTTTGACAATTTTCCGATATCCGTTTGACCACCACCTGGGCAGTTGCTTGCGGGGTTTTTGGTAAAAGAATAATAAACTCATCCCCTCCCCAACGGGCAATGATATCCTCTTTTCGGCAAGAATCTCTGAGTATTGCTGCTACATCAGCTAAAAATTCATCACCACAGTCATGGCCAAAGACATCATTCACCAATTTTAATCCATTTACATCACCCATTATTATACTTATAGGCAGCTGCCTCTCGGTATCGAGCCTCTTTATTTCCTCTTCGAAAAGCACTCGATTCCACAACCCAGTAAGAGAATCGCGTAGAACAATATCATTAGAAAAATACTTCTGACTTTTTATAGTGAATTCTTGAAAAACTTCTTCATCCTTATAAAAATAAAACTTAACCTGGTTATCCATTTGTTGATCCCTGCTGTCATCATTCTCTTTTAAAGGTATTTCTTTTTTTTCAACATTATTTAAAATATTTTTCTGGTTATCTTCAGAGGTTTGAACTGCAGGATGAATAAAATCAGAGTTAAAATTATTTTGGTTTAACGAATTCAATAGATCGTTTCTGTAGTTTTTCTGGTTTACTGTAGGATTAAAACCCCTTTTAAGGGCTTTTCTTTTCAATTCAATCTTTCCCCTTGCTGTAGCAATTTTAAATTTATAAAACCAATGATTTTCTTTTTTATTGTTTTTTTCCATCTTTCTAAAAAACGATAGAAAAATATATGATAATATAATACTATTTTATTCAAAAATTTTGGAAAGTAGTTTTTTTCAACGATGCGAAAAAGTTGGATATGATAGTTATTAGATATATTGGTGGCGCAACCGGGAATTGAACCCGGGCTTGCGGATTGAGAGCCCGCCGAACTAACCACTATTCTATTGCGCCACGTTGGCTGAGAGGGGTGGATTCGAACCACCATTCCATGATCCAGAGTCACGTGTCCTACCCTTAGACGACCTCTCAGCATTTAAGCAAAAAATATAATACCATCACTATTTCGTATTTTCAATAATATTCTGACTTCTCCAAGCTTTGATGAGATTAATATTTACAAAATGAAGTTTATCCTGAAAATCCCGTGTAGCGTGAAGCGAGAAAAGTTTAAAAAATCCACCCTCATCCTGACCTTCTCCCATCAAGGGAAAAGGAATTATAGCGATGAGTCATCCTGGAGCTTCGTATTGAGAAGCCGTGAGGATTTCATCTTTTCATTATTTAAAAAACGAAATGAGATTGCCACGTCGCTGCGCTCCTCGAAATGACAGATTGAGATAGGTATTTTCATCTTCATCTGATGCTACAAAGCAGCATGAGGATCTATTCTGAAAATGGTGCCTTCTCACATGCCATTTTGTTTTCGGGCTTGCATTTGGCATAAGGTTCGATCAATTCTCAATAGCACTTTCTCTTTTCCTAATATTTCCAGAAGCTCAAAAAGACCAGGCCCTCCCTTCACTCCAGAAATCGCCATGCGCAGCGGGTGAATAAATTGAGCGGCTTTGATGTTGAATTTTTCGGATAAGTTTCTAATAACATTTTCGGTGGTTTCAACGGAAAATATATCAAGTTTTTTTAACTCTTCCTGACAAAGAATCAAACGCTCTTTAGCGCCTTCACTCATCAATACTTTATCAAAGGCTACCCAATCATATTCAAAGTCATCAGTAAAAAAATACTTGGCATCTTCGGTTATCTGCCCGACATATTTCATGCGCTCCCGCATAACGGCTACAATTTTTTCACAGTAATGAGTAAAATCTTCGGTCACTGCATCAGGTTTTATGATTTGTTCCCGAATTAAAATTTCTATTAAAATTTGAACCAATACTGATTGATTGGCCTCTCGGATATAAACGCTGTTCATC
>JAAYUT010000354.1 GCA_012517485.1 Candidatus Atribacter fermentans | reverse complement strand
GCTTTTCTCATTATTACTGTAATCTTAGGAACAGTAGCTTCTGAATAAGCATAGAGAATTTTAGCCCCATGCCGAATAATTCCTCCAAATTCTTGATTACTACCCGGCAAAAAGCCTGGAACATCGACAAGCGTAACTAGAGGGATATTAAAAGCATCACAGAATCTTATAAACCGAGACGCTTTATCACCCGAATCGATGTCCAAGCAACCAGCCAGATGATAAGGTTGATTTGCTACAATGCCTACAGCATGACCATTCAAACGAGCAAACCCAATGACTAAATTTTTTGCAAAATCTTTTTGAACTTCAAAAAAAGAACCTTGATCAACTAAGTCTTCAATAATTTTTTTAACATTATAAGGTCGATTGGGGTTGGTAGATATAATGTCTAAAAAAGGAGTATTTTTTCGATCAATTGGATCATGACACTCTGCTATTGGAGGCTCTTCGGCATTATTAGAAGGTATGTATGAAAGAAGTTTTTTCACATCAAAGAAACATTCTTCCTCGTTTCGAGATACGAAACTTGCAACGCCGCTCTTGGTTGCATGAGTATGAGCACCACCTAATTCTTCGGCAGTAACTTCCTCACCGGTAGCTGCTTTTACAACTTGAGGACCAGTTACAAACATTTTACTTGTTCCTTGAATCATAAAAATATAATCCATAAGAGCTGGAGAATAAACTGCCCCTCCGGCACATGGACCAGCTATTATTGCTATTTGAGGAATGATGCCTGAATTTAAAGTATTTCTATAGAAAATTTGGCCATAACCAGACAAAGAATCAATGCCTTCTTGAATCCGAGCTCCGCCCGAATCATTAATAGCAATAATGGGAGCACCTACTTTCAAAGCCATATCCATAATTTTACATATTTTTTGAGCATGCATTTCACCTAAAGATCCTCCCATAACAGTAAAGTCTTGGGAGTAAACGAACACTGGTCTTCCATCGATAGTTCCATAACCAGTGATGACACCATCAGCTGGTGGTTTTTTTTCTCCCATTCCGAAACGAGTAGAACGATGCTCGATAAAAAGATCAGTTTCTTCAAAACTATTTTCGTCAAGCAAAAGAAAAATTCTTTCTCGAGCAGTTAATTTCCCACTTTGGTGTTGTTTATCAATTGCAGCCTTTCCTCCACCAAGGAGAATTTCTGCTTTTTTATTTTCTAAAGTAGTAATCAGCTCTTCCATTTTTTTTCTGGACATAAAATGAACCTACCAGTTTTTATTTATTCTATTCTGTAAACCCACGGGCTTGATAAATCAAGCCCCTACAAAATTTTTCATCCCCACCTGGTACTGCAAAAAAGCATGAATTTCTATCTCTCTTTATTTTAAAGTATAAATGAACCTTTATTTTCGTGAAGAAGAAATTCTTACCTTTTCAGGGCGTGATGGTCTTTTGCCCTGTACTATCGGTTCCTCAATAACATCGCTATTTTTAACCAATTTAATCTGATCAATGTCAATATTGACTTCAATCAGCTCAACCCCACTAAGATGTTCTACCTTTACTTTTAGATATCTTTGGATAAATACACAAATCTGAATTAATTGAGAATAATTTTTAAAGACACAGCCTATCCGAACATTTACATGAGATTCAACTTTATGTAAAAAAATATCATTGATTTTTTCAATCCAAGGAAGATTGGTTAAAAGAACTAAAATGATAGATCTCAAAGCACTTTCGGAAACAATCAGTTTTCCTAAGTAACTAAAAGGTGGTCGAACGACGGTCTTTTCTCTTGAAGAATAAAACCAACCCCAAACTTTCACAGGTATAGTATCAACAATATTCCCCCATAAATTTCTTTTCAATTCAACTAAAGGAACTGGAATAGTGTGTTTTCCCTCCCCGATCCGAGCTTGAAGAGCATTTTCAATTTCTTCGGGACTAGCAATATCTTCAATCATCACAACCTCAGCCGGATAAGGAAGCTGTAAACGCTCACATATTTTCTCCACCATCGCTAAAGAAATCCCTAAAACCATTATTTTGGGGGGGTGAATTTTTTTTAAGGCTTCTATAATTTGTTGACGGTGGTCGGTAAAATAAAAAACCGCAATTTTTGCGGCTTTTATTTTGCTTACTTCTGCTTTGGAAGATTTTCCAGCGATAATACTCCCATGGGATATTAATAATCCATCATCAATAATACAATCAATACCATATCTTTGAGCGATATGAGGAGCTCGATAACTTTTCCCTGTCCCGGTTGGCCCAATTAAAGCATAAACTTCCATGGTATTTATTCCTAAACCCGTCCTTGCCAATCTTTTCGAAGGTAAGCATCGATAAAATCATCAATTTCTCCATCCATAACTCTTTGCACATTTCCAACTTCGTAGTCAGTCCGATGATCTTTAATCATGCTATAGGGTTGGAAGACGTAACTTCGAATTTGATTCCCCCAGGCGATCTCTTTTTGATCACCTTTCATCTCTAAAATTTTTTCTTCTTGTTCTTTTTTCGCGAGTTTATAGAGTCTGGCTCGTAATATTCTCATGGCAACTGCTTTGTTCTGATGTTGAGAACGCTCATTTTGACATTGTACAACTAAACCACTGGGAAGATGAACTATTCTCACAGCCGAATCGGTTGTATTCACATGTTGCCCACCACGACCACCAGCTCGGAAAGTTTCAATTCGTAAATCCTGTGGGTTTATATCAATATTGATTTCTTCGCTCACTTCGGGAATAACGTCCACCAAGGCAAAAGTAGTATGGCGTCTTCGATTAGCATCAAAAGGAGAAATTCTTACTAAGCGATGAACACCGCTTTCTGATTTGAGATAACCATATGCATATTGACCCTGGACTAAAAAAGTAATGTGCTTTAAACCTGCTTCTTCTCCTTCTAAAACATCGGTTACTTTAATATCAAACTTTTTTCTTTCGCAAAACCGGCTATACATTCGAAAAAGCATTTGAACCCAATCTTGAGATTCTGTCCCTCCGGCTCCGGAATGTATAGTTATTATGGCATTGCTCTGATCTTCTTGATTTCGGAATAATAATCGAATATCCAAGTCTTCAATTCTTCCAGAAAGATCTTGGACTTCTTTTTCAAGATCGGAATATTCATTATCATCAGGAGTAATTATCTCTTGAAGCTCAACGATTTGTTGATATTCTTTCTTGAGATTATCATATTCTTCTAATAAACTTTTATATTTTTTATAATCCTGTATTTCTCTTTCATTTTGGGTATTACTCCAAAAATCAGGGGAAGACATTTTTTTCTCAATTTGTTGAGCTTTTAATTGTATTTGTTCTTCTTCAAAGATACTCTCCTATTTCATTAAGTTTGTGTCGAATGGTATTGAACTCATAAGAGATATCAATTGCCATGATTTATAACCTCCTCAATACTATCGAATTCCAATTCTCTTTTTCGAAGGTATTAAAACGATTGAGCTCTATCTATGTAAAAAACCACCTATTACGCTCTTTTATATTCTCACCCTAATGCTATTGAATCATTGTTGAGTCTAAAAGATAGAATAAACAGGAATTTTATCAAAATTTTTTTAAAAAACCAAGATCACTTTCCACAACAGTATTTATACTTTTTACCACTCCCACAGGGGCAAGGATCATTACGACCAACTTTTCCCTTTTTTGGCACTTCTGATCTTTGGTTTTCAGAAGGTGAAACTTGATCAGTTCGAGCCGCCGGGGAAGGCTTAACAGAATGATGGGAAGGTGCTGTTTTCCCTCCATCAGGGACTAACCGAATTCGTAAAAGATATCTAACAATATCCTCTCGAATCTGTGCAATCATTTCATGAAACATGTCAAAGGCTTCGATTTGATATTCAACGAATGGGTCTTTTTGTCCAACCGCCCGAAGTCCTATGCCCTCTCGAAGATGATCCATATTATGTAATTGTTCTTTCCAATATCCATCAACGACTCGTAAACCAACAAATCGTTCAACTTCACGAAATACTTGATCATTTACCTCGCTGACTTTTTGTTGATATATTTCCTTATATCGATCGATTATCAATTTTTCTAAATCTTCCGGTTTGACTTGGGAACGTTGTTCTATAGGAATTCCATGGCCAAAACCAAAAAGGTCAAAAAGACGACGATCAAAACCATCCCAATCCCATTCCTCAGGATAGGTTTTTTCTGTAGCATAGGCTTTTACACATTCCTGAACCACGTCATGTAACATACCAAAAACTAATGGACGTAAATTGTCTTCAGTTAAAAGAGTTCGTCTTTGATTATAAATGACTTCTCTTTGTTTATTCATGACATCATCATATTGAAGAAGAGTTTTTCGAATATTAAAATGATATCCCTCTACTTTCTTTTGAGCTCCTTCAATCGCTCGAGTGACTAAGACATGTTCAATGGGAACCCCTTCCTCAACACCAAATCTATCCATTATTCCAGAAATTCTTTCTGAACCAAAAAGTCTTAAAAGGTCATCTTCCAAGGAAAGAAAAAAACGCGACGAGCCTGGATCTCCTTGCCGACCTGCTCGTCCCCGTAATTGATTGTCAATTCGCCGACTTTCATGACGCTCGGTTCCAATTACGTGTAAACCTCCTTTTTCAACCACAAAAGCATGTTCTTCTTCGGCAATTTTTCGGTACTTTTGAACGAGTTGTTGAAATTGATTCAGCTGGTCAGGGTTGAGATCAAATTCCAGGCTATGTCCTTGGCTTGTTAATTCTTCTCGAGCAAGGTATTCGGGATTACCACCTAAAATAATATCAGTTCCTCTCCCTGCCATGTTGGTTGAAATAGTCACTGCTCCTTTTCTTCCAGCCTGAGCAATAATCGCTGCTTCTCGTTCATGATTTTTAGCATTTAACACTTGATGAGGAATTTTCTTTTTTTCCAACATTCGGCTCAATTTTTCAGATTTTTCTATTGACACAGTTCCAACCAATATCGGACGCCCTTCTTGATGCCACTTTTCTATTTCATCAACAACTGCTTCAAATTTTTCTTTTTCAGTCCGATATATGACATCTGGGTAATTTGTTCTTTTAAGAGGTTTATTGGTAGGAATAACGACCACCGACATCCCATAGGTATAAATGAACTCATCTTCCTCGGTTTTTGCTGTTCCTGTCATTCCACATATTTTGTTATACATACGAAAATAATTTTGATAGGTTACCGAGGCGAGAGTTTGGTTTTCATTTGCCACTTGTACTTTTTCTTTTGCTTCTATTGCCTGATGAAGGCCATCGCTATAACGTCGGCCTTCCATAAGTCGTCCAGTAAATTCATCAACAATAATTACCTCGCCATTTCTCACAACATAATCTACATCTTTTTTATAAAGATGATGAGCTCTCAAGGACTGGCGAACTCGCTGTTCTATTGAATCTTTCCCAGCAGTATCATAGAGATTATCCACATGAAGTAATTTTTCTACCTTGCTAATCCCTTCTTCGGTCAACCATATGGAACGAGTTTTTTCCTCAAAGTCAAAGTCAATTGGATGTGAAAGCTTACGTGCTACTCGATCAATTTTATAATATATTTCTGTTGAATCTTCTGCTGGTCCGGAAATGATGAGCGGTGTCCGAGCTTCATCAATTAAAATGCTATCGACTTCATCGATGATGGCATAGTTGAGTTCCCCTTGCACTATATCTTCCCGGCGATGTGCCATATTATCACGGAGATAATCAAATCCATATTCGGTATTGGTTCCATAGGTTATGTCACTTCGATAAGCTTTTTTTCTCTCCTCAAAAGTTGAAGCATGTTGAATTAAACCAACCGTTAAACCAAGGAATTCGAAAATTGGTCCCATCCAATACCGGTCACGACGAGCTAAATAATCATTAACCGTTACGATATGTACTCCCTTACCGGTTAGTGCATTCAAATAAGCAGGCATCGTAGCAACTAATGTTTTGCCCTCACCAGTTTGCATTTCAGCGATTTTTCCTTCGTGTAAAACGACACCCCCGATTATTTGAACATCAAAGGGTCTCATACCGGTCACTCGACGGGCTGCTTCTCTCACAACCGCGAAAGCTTCAACCAACAAATCGTCTAAGCTTTCTCCATTTTCTAAACGATTTTTAAAATAAGGGGTTTTATCAGCAAGTTCTTTATCGGTAAGGAGCGATATCTCTCTCTCTAAAGAATTAACTGGATTCACAAAACGTTCCGTTACTTCTTTCAGAAATCGCTCTTGAGAAATTTTTCCAAAATATTCTTTGATTAAGCCAAACATTGAATGCCTCCCTGCGAATTGCAAAAGAACGTAAGTTGGTTAAGATCAAAAGCCTCTTTTTATCCATTGATAATCATATCAAGGCAAAATCATTATATCATACCCTCTTAAGCTATCTGGAGTTCACTCAATGAGGATAGTTTACCTTGAGTTTTTTAGTATTAGATGAGAGTGAAAGCTTCGAATTTAACTAAGCCGTTATTAAAAAGAGTTGAGTATCATAACAATTTCATCCATACCGTCACTTATTCTGAGGAACCCGGTATCTTCTGCTGGACGACTTGAGAATCTCATTTTTTAAATATTTTTAAAGAATAAAAAACTTAAAAAGATGGGATCCTCACGGCTTCAAAAAGCGAAACCTCAGGATGACACCAGTGGCATCAGATGAGAACATCACGGTTTCAGATACTGAGGGATTGAGGAGGAAAAAAGAAGAAGGAAAGCTGGCTTGGCATAAAAGCGTTAAAGTATTCATGGTAAAAGGTGTTTTCAGGATAGATATGTATGCCACATTATGGCACTAATTGAGGTTGAAAATGTCTTTTCCCTCACCTACACCTCTCCCACGAAGGGGCGAGGGGAAAAGCTTCTCCTAATCTAAAGAAAAAAGATTATATTTAAGAGATTGCCACGTCGCTTCGCTCCTCGCAATGACGTTTTTTTATGTTCCTTCTCCCACCAGGGGCGAGGGGAAAAGTAATAAGGTTTTAACCACCAAGGGACGATGGGAAAAATGAATTTGGAAAAGCTCAAGAAGGAGGTGATATTTTACTTCTTATTACTCACTCCTCATACGCAAAGTATTTTTAGGTGTGTTAATTTGAATATTCCTTTCTCATATAAAATACAATGAAAGCTACTAAACCAAATCCTATTAAATAATCACCAATACTGATTACAAAGGGACGACGCATGATAAATGAGTAATAAGGAAGGATATCACCCAAAAAAGGAAGTCGGGTAGAAGTGTTGAGAAGAGTATAATCGAGATAAAGTCCATTTTCCAAATGGGTTGCTAAATCATGGAGTTGAAGCCACTGAACCATGGGAAGCCAAACCGGCATTATTCCACGGTTAAAAACAATAACTAAAATATTGAGAAATGCACCAACTGAAACAATTTTCATTCCATAAGATCTATAACTAAAAAGGGTTCCAATAAATACAATAATCATGCCTATAATATTGAGCCACCGAAAAGACCATTCAGGAAAATAGGGACAAATAAACTTCACTACAAAACCCAATACAATGAGCCACAAATAAGGAATGTTCGCTTGTTTTAAATTCTGGAAGTTTCCGCGACTAACATAGCCGATAATAATACCTATTAAAACAAAATCAGCCAGCAACCTGAAAACCCTCCTGCAAAATCTCTTTTAAAGCTTTTATGACTTTCATATCGTAATATTTGTTTCCTTCATTTTCCATGATGGCTAAGGCTTCTTCAACTGAATATGCTTTACGATAGGGTCGGTCGGATGTCAAAGCTTCAAAAACATCAGCTACTGCTAATATCAGGGATTCAATGGGAAGGTCTGTTTGGCATTTTCCATCCGGATATCCACTTCCATTACACCTCTCATGGTGGGATCGAATAAAACTGGCTATTTCTTTTAAAAAGTCGACCTTAGAAACAATTTCAAAGCCAATAACTGGGTGTTGCTTCACAATAACAAACTCTCCCTCGGTAAGAGGACCAGGTTTTCTTAAAATCGCGTCTTCAATTCCAATTTTCCCAACATCATGGAGTAATGCTGCATATTCAATCATTTCACGCTTTTTGTCTGAAAGATTAAGCTTTTCTGCAATAGCTAAGGAAATTTTTGCCACCCGGGCTGAATGGCCTTGAGTATATGGGTCTTTCGCATCCAGCGCTGCAGTGAGAGCCCGTAACAATTCAAGATGGACTTTTTTTGTTTCAACATAAAGCTTGAATGAATAACGGGCAATCATAAGCGGAAAAAAGAATAAAAATAATCCAAGATAGCCAATTCGTAAATAAATCAAATAAAGAAGGAGTGAATATGGAAAAAGGCCAAAATACTGGAGGAGGATGCCATTGACATCTTTTTTCCATAAAACCGGTATAGGTATACCAGTGCTTAAAGAAATGACTAAAATGACTAAGAATGCATTGCTTAGGAAAAAAACCAAAATTGATATTACAATTGTAATATAAAAAGCAAACTGATTCCAAGTGTAAGAATAACCTCCTAAAAGTTGAAAAACGTATCCAGAAAAAAAGGCTGATATCGCAAATTGTGCCCCATTAAAAAAACTTTTTTTCCACCCTGATTTCATATAAATGAGAACATTTCCAATAAATGTCGCAATCATAACTAAATAAGGATTGGTTAGTAAAATAAAAGCGTAAATTATCGCAAAACTGACGGATATCGAAGTATGGGGGGAAAGATGAATCGGTAAAGCTTCGGTAATAATTATTAAAACCAAAAAGGTAATGATCTGAGCAAGGGGGAAATGACTAAAATCAATGGTTAAAAGCGAATACAAAAATAATACAATACCACCAATAATAACCGTATATACATAAAAATCTAGTAGAGGCTTCTTTTTATCAGACTTCATTTGCAATTTTAAAAAAGGCGAGCCAAGGGCTTTCTATTGCAACTTTAGCTTATCTCCAATGGAAACCAGCACCACTGGCTAGAACAATGGCTAACAAGCCAAGAAGAATGCTCAGCAGTTTTTTCATTCGAGAGCCCTCCCTGAGATCATTCTCCACCTTTCTTCGCTAAGTAAAGATGGGAAGGCCGCTCCGCTCAATCAAACCCTGGCTCGCCTTTTCTTCTCCTTATAGTTCTATATCTAAAAAAGATGGGTTGAAAAAAATACGAATTCTCGGTATCTCTTTGTTGAGGAATTCCATTTCTAACTCTTTCTGTTTACAATCACTCCCTTTTTTAAGGTTCAGAAGTGCCTCTTTCTCAATTTTCCCGATGGAAGGAATGATAATAATTCACCTTCCTATTCACAGCGTCTAATGCTGATCGTGCAACAGTTTCATAAATTTCATCTCGAAGTAAAGCTGTACCAATCAAAGTACCTTCAGTTTTTCCAAAGTTACGATAGTCAACCAGACAAACTGCCACATCGAATTCACAATAATTGTGAACGGTGACCCCACGCAAGCAAAACAATGGGGTTGCAACAATTTGATTCATACAATCTATAACAGCTTGAGC
>JAAYUT010000353.1 GCA_012517485.1 Candidatus Atribacter fermentans | reverse complement strand
CCCATGATATTTTCACGAGGTGATGTTTGAACAAAGAGGTCTTTTACACTTCCCATGAGCATTCTCCTCTCGATTTGAGCTCGATGTATTTCATATAGGAATTTTATAAAGACTATTATATCTGATTTTGCTGATTTACAAGGGTTTGATTTATAAACCTCACGGATAGAGGTTGATTGAATAACAACCTCCACTATTACTGAGCTCTTCTTCTTTTATAACAAATTTGAGAATAAGGATTAAAACATAATTAACGGGAATAATTTATTGTACCTTATTTAAAAATATTTTTGCAGGAACCTTAATTATCAAATCAGTAAATGGGTTTACAATATAGAATTCATGATAAAATAAAATTGAATTGCTGATTTTTTCTTGGAAAGGAGAGATTTGTTTGGATTTAGTGTTAGGCATGAAAGACACCCATCCTCAGGAAGTTCTTAAAAAAAGGGACATAGAATTGAAACTCCGACATCTATTCAGCTCCTGGGGTTTTGAAGAAGTTGAAACCCCGACATTAGAATATTATTCCACCTTACAAAAAGTTATAGGTGAAGAATTAAAAGATCGACTCTTTCAATTTATAAATCGCGAGGGAAAATTAGTCTGTCTTCGTCCAGATTTCACGACTTCAATAGCACGAAAATACAGTAGTGATTTAATTGGCAAAAATAAAGCTATTCGTGTTTTTTACGATGGAAAAATTTTCCGTTACCCTTCTTCGCCCCTTCGTACCGAGAGCGAACTCACTCAAATGGGATTAGAGAATATCGGTGACAATTCTACATCAGTAGATGCTGAAGTAATTGCCTTAGCAATCATCGCCCTCCAAGAAGCCGGTATCCGCGATTTTGCTGTTGATATTGGCCATGTCGGATTTTTCCGAGGAATTCTCAATGCTTCAGGGTTTACATCTGCTTTTCAACAACAATTAAAAACGATAGTGAAAGCGAAAGATTTTATTGCATTGAAGCATTTTTTAGAAAAAAATCCACCTTCTGAGCCCAAGTTAGTTTCACTTCTACTTGATTTTCCTTTTCTTCGAGGGAAAAAAGAATTCCTAAATGATATTCATGATAGATTTCCGAGAAATCATCAATTCACTATCGCTTTGGAAAGAATACAAAGGGTTTGGGATATTTTAACTGATTTTGGATTAGAACAAAATATTTGGGTGAATTTAGGTCTCATTCGGGACTTTGATTATTATTCAGGAATGATTTTCGAAGGCTTTTCAGCTTTTTCTGGATCGCCGCTTTTAGCTGGTGGTCGTTATGATGAATTATTTGGTATTTTTGGTCAAGATCGTCCTGCTTGTGGTTTTGCACTTTTTATTGAAAGACTGGTGGAGGTTTGTGAGAAATCCCAACCGGACATGACACAAAGCTTCAAGACTTATACAATATATTATCCACCCGAGTATCGCAAACCCGTCTTCATTTTAGCTCAAAAATTACGAAAACAGCTTCATGCTGTTATTGTTCAAGAACAAAATAATGTTTCTTTTTCTCTCAAATTATCTGATGGATTGAATGAGTACACCTGGACGAATTTAAATTGGGACGATATTTTTAAGCAAATACAAGAGGCCATTGAAAATGGATAAACTCACTTTATGCATTCCTACTGGTAGACTTAAAGATGAAACTATCGTTTTGCTTTCAAAAATGCCTTCATGGCCACTTGATTTTAACCTCAACTCACGAAAGTTAATTTTTGAGGATCCATTGCTCCCTTGGAATATTATTCTTTCTCATCCAAAAGATAGTTCTACCTATGTGGAATTTGGTGCTGCAGATATTGGAATTGTTGGGAAAGACATTCTTCAAGAAAGAGGAAATGAAGTTTATGAATTATGCGACCTCCAGATCGGTATTTGCCAAATGGTAGTTGCTGCACCAGAAAATCTCACGGCTGCCGACCTTTTTGGAAAAGATTCTTTAAGGATTGCCACGAAATACCCCAACATCACACGCCGTTACCTTCAAGAAAAAGGCATAAATGCCGATATTCTCTATCTCTACGGATCAATCGAATTAGCTCCAGTTATTCATTTAACCGATGCCATTATTGATTTAGTTTCCACTGGTAAAACACTTCGTGATAATAAACTAAAAATTATAGAGGAGCTTTTTCCTGTATCAGCTCGATTAGTTGCAAATCGAATTAGCATTAAAACCAAAATGGAAAGTATTTTTACTTTTGTTCAACAACTGAAGGAGGTCATCGGAGATGTGTGATTCTTTCGTACAAATTAAAACGATTAAAGATACAAAAACGATACCTCCCGAACTCCAGATCGACGCACGAATTGTTTATCATGAATTAAAGGAAGTTGAAATAACGGTACAAGGAATTATTGAAAAGGTCATGAGTGAGGGTGATTCAGGACTGCGAGAACTAACCGAACAATTTGACCATTGTCGCATAAATGATTTTATCATCTCCAATATCGATCTGGACTGTGCTTGGCGTCAAACCGACGTGGCATTCCGAAATACCGTCGAACAAATTGTTCAAACCGTTCGTGATTTTCACAGCAAACAGTTAGAGCATTCCAAATGCTTTTCTCGGAACCAATCCATTCTTGGTGAGATTATCTCCCCAATTGAGTCAATAGCCGCATATGTACCAGGCGGGAGAGCCTCTTATCCATCATCAGTCATTATGACGGTTATTCCAGCTCAAATAGCCGGAGTGAAAAATATCCTTCTCATCACTCCACCTCATTCAAATGGCGAAGTTTCCAAAGACGTTTTAGCAATTGCCCATTATCTTGGCATAAGCAAGGTAGTCCGAGCTGGAGGTGCTCAGGCTATCGCCGCAGTCGCTTTTGGCACCGAATCAATACCTCGAGTTGATAAAGTTGTCGGTCCAGGAAATATTTATGTCACCGTCGCTAAAAGACTTTTGTATGGCATTATTGGTATTGATTCATTAGCCGGTCCTTCTGAAGTAGTCATCATTGCTGACGAAGATTGTCAACCCGATTGGGTTGCCCTGGATCTTCTCGCTCAAGCCGAACATGATCCTCTTTCCCGGGCGATATTATTCTCAACCAGTGATAAGGTTATAACTCAGGTACATAAAGCGATTCAAAGCGAATTAAAATCCCATCCCCTTCCCTTTGTCAAAGCTGTTCCCATTTATTTATTCAAAGTTGATAATTTATTATCAGCATTTGAAATGACGAATAAAATCGCCCCTGAACACTTGGAATTATGCTGTACTGATTATCTTCGTCTGTTACCTCTCATTCGCCATGCTGGGGCGATATTTCTTGGTAATGGAGCACCCGTAGCACTTGGTGATTATGGGTACGGACCTAATCATGTTTTACCAACCATGAGTGGAAGTCGTTTTTCCAGTCCCCTTTCGGTTCGTGACTTTTTAAAAACTTCATCTTATATTTTCCCTCAAAAAGGAGATCCGACTTTGGTTTACTCTCGATATGCCAGTTTAGCTGAGAGAGAGGGTTTCTTCTTCCATCGAAAATCTCTGTTAGCCAGAATAAGCCCCCCATGATATAGTTTAGTACTTAAAGAAGAATTGCATCT
>JAAYUT010000046.1 GCA_012517485.1 Candidatus Atribacter fermentans | reverse complement strand
GGATTCAGTTACTTAACCAATAAGAATCTCCTCAAGGAGATAATGGGAGGGAAAGTTCTTCTTATTGGTGGAATAGATACCGTGAAACTCCATGGTGGGAAACCAGAAGACGTTCGAGAAGATGTTCGTAAAACCCTTGAAATTTTTAAGGATTGTCCAGGATATATCATTATGGACGGACATAATGTCGCCCCGGGTACTCCGGTTGAAAATTTGAATGCTATAACTGATGCAGCGGAAGAATTTGGAAGATTTTAATGTTTTTAAACTGGGAAAGGGATTTGGAATGGATGCTTTTTCTTCGCTCTCATTCACCTTAGTCGTTTAGGGAAGCGAGTTTTTTTATTAAGATTTCTTAAGGATAATCTGGGATTCTCGCTTCAGCGTAAATTTCTAATATTTTCCTGATAAACGATCTCATCCTGAAGCATATAGGCTTTTCGCCACAAAAGAGGGCTTAAGCCAATGGTTTTTCGAAAAGCCTTAGAAAATTGCTGAGGCGAACTAAATCCCAAGTGGTATGCCACATCTGTAACGGAGTATTCTTTATGAAGGAGAAGACACTTACTTCTTTGTATCTTCAGAGTTGTGAGGTATTTCTTAGGACTGATTCCTACATATCGTTTGAAAAGTTCACGAAAGTGCTGGGAGGAAAAACCCACTTCGGTAGCAATTTCTCGAACACGTAAATTTTCCTGGTTGCGAAGGTGAATGATTTGCAAAGCTTTTTCAATAGTGTGTTGTTGCTGCGGAATTAAATAGGGAAGATCACCACGGGATGAAGTTCTTAGTAAAAGGACGATAATCTGCTGCAATAAAGCTCGGCATTGCATTTCAGCGAATGGGAGAGAACCTACGATTTCTCTCTGCAGTCGGTAACAGAGATCGAGGAAAACGCTCATTTCAAGGTCGGTAAGCTTAAAAAAACCAATTGGTGGTAAATTTATCAATTTTTTTGCTAAGGATTCTTCCAGTGCTGGGAATTGGACAACAACTATTTCAACCCCTTTAGAGGGACCGGTTGCAAAACCATGGGCTAATCTCGCTGGAAAGAAAAAAACATTACCCCTCTCGAAGTTGTGACTTTTAGAGCCTACTTGGATTGTGCAACTCTCTGATTTCACCAGACCGATTTCTAGCTGAGAGTGACGATGAGCTGAAACCTGCCAATTGGGAGGGAAGGGAGGATCATTAATAATAGCATAATCTTGCACTTCCCGTTCTTTTAGAATATCAATTTTTTTTAACTCGAGAGCCATTTGAATCACCCCATATCTTATTAATTATTTATTCATTGTATTGACCATCTTCCTTTTTGACAAGAAATTCAGCGAAAAATGGTTGTAAAAAAAATGGGAATGATTAAAAATAAATAATAAAGAAGCTTTAACTGAATAGGAGTTTTTCCCTCAACATTGAGTTGTGAAAAGCATCTTTTAAAAGGCTGAAAAATTAATATTCTACATTAAGGAGAGGGCAATGAAAATTGGGATCGATAGTTATTGTTATCATCGGTATTTTGGAGAAATCTATAATTTTCAGCAAGATCCTGGCAAAAGAATAACCTTTGACCACTTTTTAAAGCGATCGAATGAGCTTGGAGTAGATGTCGTTTCCTTGGAAACTTGTTTTTTCCCTGAAAATGATAAAGATTTTTTGAAAAAACTGAAAGAAAAGTTAATTGAGTTTAGTTTAGATCCAGTAGTGGCTTGGGGTCATCCAGATGGCTTTGAGGGTGGGAAAAAGCCTGAAGCTGCTAAGGACCTTAAAAAACATTTAAGAACGTGTCAGGAATTAAATGCTCAAGTGATGAGAATTGTCGTTTCCAGCTTGGCTTTTCGTCATGAACCACATGGTCCTCAAATCGAAAAAGTCTCTAAAATTCTTCGAGATGTTATGCCTTTGTTTGAAGATTATAATGTAAAAATTGGCATAGAAAACCACTTTGATTTTACTTCGGATGAATTACTCGAAATTATTGAGAGGGTTGGTTCCCCTAACCTTGGGGTAACCTTCGATTCCGGCAACGCGCTTCGTATAGGAGAAAATCCAATTGAGGCTGCTCGTAAATTGATCGATAAGATTTTTGCTACTCACATAAAAGACGTTGCTCCATTATATGGTGGCAATCCATCCGACTGGTATTTTTTTGCCAGTGTACCGGCAGGAAGAGGCATTATCGACTTTCCAGCTTTGGTAAAAGTTTTTAAAGATAATCATTATCAAGGAAGTTTGACCTTAGAAATTGATTATTTAGATCCAAATTATGGTGATGAAGATCAAGCTGTTGGTGAGAGCATCAAGTATTTGCAGAAAATAATTGCATGATGGGTGAATATCATGAATTTGAACGGTTTTTATCAGGTTGATTACTCGAAATCGGACTTTCCAGAAGTGAAAATTGGTACTTTGGGCTATGGTTTTATGGGACAAATTCACTCTAATGCATTTATAAAAATTCCTTTTAGCTTTTCCAATCCAATTTCTCGTCCTGTCCTATTAGCAATCTGTGGTCGCAACCAAAAAAAAGTTGAGCATATCGCGCGCAGGTTTGGCTACAAGGAGTATTGTCTTGACTGGCAATTACTAGCCAAAGACCCCCGGATAGATATTTTTGATAACTGTGCCCCAGACGATTGGCATTATCTTCCTTCCATATTAGCTATGGAGAAAGGAAAACACGTTATATGTGAAAAACCTTTATCCTTAAAACTTGATGAGGCTTTCCAAATGGCTAAGAAAGCTCAGGAAGTTGGAGTAAAAACGATGTGCTGTTATAATTATCGTTTTCTCCCAGCTGTTCAATTAGCTCGTCAACTTATTGAACAGGGGACCTTAGGGATTATATACCAATTCCGAGCCAAATACTTACAGCAAGCCGGGCATAACCCTTTTGAACTGGTCGAAAAAGTGTGGTATGCTCATGGAACCCAATCAGGAACTCTTATGGGGATTGGAAGTCATATCATTGATATGGCATATTTTTTAGTCGGAGAAATTACAGCAGTTTGTGGTCTAAAAAAGACCTATAATCAGATACGAAAAGATAGTTTGGGAAAAGATCACCCAATTTCTGCAGATGAATGCACCATTGCAATTTTGGAGTTTAAAAATGGTGCAGTTGGAACAATTGAATCATCAGGAGTGAGTACCGGAAGAAAAAACTACCAAGGTTGGGAAATTAATGGTTCTAAAGGGAGTATTTTTTTTGATCTTGAAGATTTAAACCACTTGCAAGTTTACTCTACCGATATTAATTCACCTGAAATCCAGGGTTTTAGTAATGTTTTAGTAACTGATGCTGAACACCCTCTACAAATAAAATACTTGCCTTCTGGTCATAATCAAGGTTGGGAATATGGACATGTCCATGCTCTTCATCACTTTTTAGATTGTGTTGTCAACGATAAACCCGTAGGGCCATTGGGAGCTTCCTTTCAAGATGGATATCGGGTTCAAGTAGTAATTGAAGCCATTAACCAGTCTTCAGCAAAAGGCAAAAGAGTAGAAATTAAAGATGTTGGAGAGGATATTTGAATTTATAGCTGCTCCCTCTTTGCGAGGAGTGCCTTGTGTGACGTAGCATTCTCAATTAGTCTTTTTTAAAATGAAAAGATGGTATCCTCACGCCCTCAAAAAGAGAGGGCTCAGGATGACAGCGTTATAGTGTTCATGGTGAATTGTATTTACAGGATAGACCCTCATGTTGCTTTGCAGCACCAGTTGAGGATGAAAATGCTGACTCACAGATCGTTTCCCCCTTTAGCAAAGGGAGTTAGGGGAATTTGAATTTTTATTGTTCCGTCATTGTGAGGAGGGTCTGAGGCGACCTGGCAATCTCTTTGATCAAAATTTTTTAATTGTTCCTTATTCATTGTCTCAGAATAACAATTAAAAACCAAAAAGCACCCTCCCCCCGCGAAAGCGGCACCCCTCCACGGAGAGGAATGGTTGAATCTATTCCCCCATTGAGGGGGGATGTAAGGGGGGTGTGCCTTTCTCAGTTTTTTTGTTCAATTTTTTACCCATTCCTTTATTTACAGGATAGATAAATATTAATTTAGGAAGGTGGCAATCGAATTTTGATTTAATAAATCAGGAGGTTTTATCTTTGGTTGAAAATCAACCTCTCTTAAAAATTGTGAATGTTTCAAAGAGTTTTCCAGGGGTCCGAGCCTTAGATAAAGTAAATATGACTTTAATATCTGGGGAAGTACATGCTCTGGTCGGAGAAAATGGTGCCGGTAAGTCTACTTTGGTGAAAATTATATCCGGAGCCTATGCCCCCGACGAAGGATCAATCGATATCGGGAACAAATCTTTTCGATCTTTGAATCCTTATCAAGCAAGGTTAAACGGAATTGCTACCGTTTACCAAGAACAACAATTGGTTCCCTGGTTGTCCGTAGCGGAGAATATATTTTTAGGGATGGAACCTCGCACACGTTGGGGAAGCATAGACTTTTCTACCATGAAACAAGAGGCTGAGGAGAGGATTCATTCTTATGGCTTAAGTATTCAACCAACCGATTTAGTTGCTGCTTTATCAGTGGCGGCCCGCCAGGAAGTTGCTATTTTAAAAGTATTAGCTCGTCAAGCTAAAGTTCTTCTCCTTGATGAGCCAACCGCATCTTTAACTGGATCTCAAGTCGATTTTTTATTTCATTTAATTCATCAACTTCAACAACGAGGAATAGGTATACTTTATATATCCCACTATTTAGATGAAGTTTTAGAAATTGCCCAAAGAATTACTGTGTTACAAAATGGACAATGTGTTGGTACTTTCCAAAAAGGGGATCTGACCAAAGAAACGTTAATTGAAAAAATGGCAGGACACAAGCTTGATTTCTCTACAGTTATTAAAAAACCTATTGGGGAAAAAGTTTTAGAACTTAAAGAAATTTCTTGCAATAACGTCCTTCAGAATATAAACCTTTCATTACACAAAGAAGAAATACTGGGAATTCTTGGGGGGAACGATTCGGGTTGTCATGAACTTATTCGTTTGTTAGCTGGACTTTTGCCTTTTTCTCAGGGAAAAATGTTTTTAAAAGGAAAACCTTATTCTCCTAATAGTATTTATGATGCCTTGGAAAAGGGATTATTTTTTATTCCGGAAAATATGCGCAAAGAAGGTTTGGTGCTTCCTCTTTCATTAGCTCAAAACATAACCCTTTCTAATCTGAAGGAAATTCTTACCCAAGGTTTTATCCACCTGAAAAAAGAGGGAGTTCAAGCTCAAAATTTAGTGAAAGCGCTAAAAATAGTTACACCATCAGTGAAAACTGAAGTACAGTATTTGAGTGGAGGGAACCAGAGGAAAGTTCTTTTTGCCAAGGCTCTTTTTGCCAATGCCCAAATTTGGCTCTTAGAAGAACCTACTCAAGGTGTAGACGTAGAAGCGCGTCAGGAAATACATCGTTTACTTTTCGATATCAAGTCAAAACATAAAAGTATTTTCCTTGTCTCTTCGGACCTTGAGGAACTTATTACTGTTGCCGATCGAATTATTATTTTACGGAGAGGGCAGATAGTAGAGGAAATAGCCGATTCTTCTTCTACCAACCCCAAAGAATTATTGCAAGCTATGCTAGGAGGGTAAATTATGTTTTCACTGACCACCATTGGTAGAAATATATTAGTGTTAGTTCTTTTAGCTATTGTAATTTTTACCGGTATAATCAATCCTCGTTTTTTAAGTCTACAAAACCTATTAAATATTCTCCAACAAATCTCGGTTTTGGGTATTGTCAGTATTGGAATGACAATACTCCTTATTTCTGGAGGATTGGATCTGTCAGTAGGAAGCCTTATTTCTCTTAGCGCTTATGTTGGTGGTCTTACTATTGTTCGAACTCATTCTTTAAATCTTGGTATTCTTGCCCTCTTTGCTTGCGCCGTTTTTTTTGGATTTTTAAACGGTGTTTTGGCTTCCACCGAAAGGGCTCACCCTTTCATAATCACTTTAGGGACAATGACTTTTCTTCAGGGTATTGCAGTAGTAATAAGCCGAGGAAGTCCGATTAATGGAATGGGTGGGCTTTATGAATTAATTGGAATTCAAGACATTTTCGGATTACCAGCTCCGGCAATTATATTTATTGTTTTATTGATTATCAGCCATTTCTTTTTAAGAAATATTCCTTTAGGGAGGTATGCTTTTGCTATTGGTGGCAATCAAGAAGCATCTCGGCTCTCGGGGATCAGAATAAGCCGTATTAAAATGGCTCTCTATGCCTTGAATGGATTGTTTGTTGGGGTTGCGGCTTTGGTTTTAAGTTCCATACTCGATTCGGCTTTGCCAACCATGGGAACTGGATATGAATTACGTTCAGTTGCGGCAGCAGTTATTGGAGGGACTCCACTTTTTGGTGGAAGAGGAAACGTCTTTGGTACCTTGGGCGGAGTTTTTTTATTGGGCTTAGTTTCTAATAGTATTAATTTACTCGGAATAAGTGCCAATTTTCAGGGAGTAGTTTTAGGAGCAATCATGGTAGCTGCAGTAATGTTTCAAAAATCCCAGTAAAAGGGAGGTGAAATTGACCTATTTTCCCATAAAAAAAAGATTAAAGAAATTAAAATAAAAGTTATAAAAGGAGGTAAAAAATGTTTCGAAGGTTATTTCTTACCATGTTGATTTTGGTAATTATCATCGCAGGATCAGGAAGTGTTCTTTTAGCAGAGGAGAATGAGATTGAAATAGCTTTTATCCGTGCTACTGGTGAACCTTACTATCAGTATGGTTCACAAGCTGCTGAAATTGCAGCAAAAAAATTAGGAATAAAAATGGTTGTATATACTTCTAATCTAGATTCTGCTCAAGAATTAGCCAATGTTCAAGACGCCATCGCTCGAGGGTGTGATGGTATTTTAATTTACGCTGTTTCTCTATCATCAGAAAGAGCAGCTGTAGACACAGCAAGCAAAGCAAAAGTACCAATATTTTTTCAGAGTGGTTATCACCCTGACCTTCTTCCTCTATCAGCAGGATTTATGGATAACTCTTTGAAAGAATTTTCAAAACCCTTAGGAATATGGATGGCAAACAATCTGGAAAAAGGAAAAGTAGCTATTATTGAAGGAGCCTTGGGACGGGGCGATGCTGAAGCGTATACTGAAGGATTTAAGGAAGGTTTGAGTCAAAATCCTAATTTAGAAATTGTATCAACAATTTCAGCAGAATGGAATCGGCAAAAAGCTTATGAAG
>JAAYUT010000045.1 GCA_012517485.1 Candidatus Atribacter fermentans | reverse complement strand
TTATTTAAAGCACGTGAAAACAATTTGTGAAAAACAAGGGGCATTACTTATTTTAGATGAAATCCAAACTGGATTGGGTCGAACTGGAAAGATGTTTGCTTGTGAGCATTTTGATGTGGTGCCAGACATAATGACCCTTGCCAAGGGATTAGGGGGTGGCGTACTCCCTCTTGGAGCATTTATCAGTACTGCTGAAATTTGGAAGGTATTCGAAGAAAATCCTTTTATTCATTCTTCAACTTTAGGGGGGAATCCTCTGAGCTGTGTTGCTGGAATAGAAACCTTAAAAATCCTTCAAGAAGAAAATATACCCGAATTAACCAGGATTAAAGGTGAGAAAGTATTGCAGCACCTTAGTGAGATTCAAGTTGAGTCACAGGGAATGATTCAGGAAGTGAGAGGGATGGGTTTGTTGATTGGCATCCAATTCAGAGATCCCGACATTGCCTCTTTAGTGGCTATGGAAATGGCCCGCCGCCATGTTTTAGTGGCTTATACTCTGAATAACCCGACAGTAATCCGCATAGAGCCACCTTTGACGATAACTTTTGAAGAGTTAGAGATAGCTTTATCCAGATTGACAGAATCCTTGGTCTCAGTGCAATCATTATTGGATGAGATAGAAGGAGGATAAAAACTATGGGAAAAGTAAATGATGTTATTACCATTCAACAATCAGTGAATAAAGTTTTTCTTGGAGCCCAGAATATCGAGGAATTAGCTAAGTTTCTTCCTGATCTTCAAGAAGTGAAAGTTCTTGGAAAAAATAATAATGAAGTTGATAGTTTTTGGAAAGGCAGTTTTCAAGGAAGAGAAGTGAAGTGGACTGAACGAGATATCTGGGATGAAGTAAATAAAGAATGCCGTTTCTTTATATTAGAAGGAGATTTTAAGGTCTACCAAGGGATATGGAAATTTATTCCATTATCCGATACAGAAACAAAAGTAGAACTTGAGATTGAGTATGACTTAGGGCTTCCATTGGTTGGGGCTTTAATTAATACTTTTCTTAAAAAGAAGATGCTCGAGAATGCTCAAGCAATGCTAAAAGCTTTAAAACAGATGATCGAACAATCATAATTTGGATGTATTGATGAAAAAATGAGGTTAATGAATGAGATCTAAAATTGATTCAATTTATTTCCAGTAAAAGCGAGGTTATTTATTTTCAATGAAAAGATAACCTACCAGCGAAGTAAGATCAAAGGTGGATTGATGAAGAAAATAATAAGATTTTGAAGAAATAATTTCTCCAGAACACAAAAGAAATCTACATGAAGATACTTTTTTTAAGCTTTTGCTCATCACAGGATTGAAAGATTGAAGGTGAAATTCATGGATAGTTTTGCTTTTATAATCCATGCAATGGATGTTCAAGATATCAAAGATCATAAAAAAATGCTCCGTTTTTTGCCTAACCGTTCTGTGGAATATCTTGCCTCACGCATTTCACCATTTGTTCTCTCCCATGTTACTGGAGTCCGCTCACAAGAAAATGGAAAAGAAATCAAAGGATGGTTTATCGGTCTTCCTATGACTTCAAGGGTACTCATTGAATACCCATTTTCTTTTGTTTCAAAGCAAATTCATAAATGTGGTTTATTAGCAGAAAAACTTGGAGCCAAAATTATTGGATTAGGAGCCTTCACCTCAGTAGCTGGTGATGGAGGCATAACCCCCAAAAAGGGTTTAAAAATTGCCGTTACGACTGGAAATAGTTATACGGTAGCAACAGCTCTGGAAGCAACTATGATGGCAGCGCAAAAAATGTCGATCGATTTTCGTGATGAAGAATATGCAATAGTTGGTGCTACCGGCTCAATTGGGAGAGCGTGTGCCCTCATTTTAGCACAAGAAAAAAAGAAAGTGAGGATTATTGGGCGGGATCAAGAAAAGGTGAAGAATGTCCAACGGGAAGTAGAACAATTTTCTTCTCATCCAGTGAGGGGGTTTACTGATATTGAACAAGGGATCAAAGGATGTCGGATTATTTTAACTGTTACCTCAGCTATTGAAACCATAGTTCAAAGTCAGTGGATTGAGCGGGGAGCTGTTGTTTGCGATGTTTCAAGACCACGAAATGTAGCCAAAGAAATTATGCAAACTCGAAAAGATATTTTAGTTATTGAAGGTGGAATTGTTGATGTACCTGGCAAACCTGATTTTGGAATGAATTTTGGATATCCACCAGGTAAAGCTTATGCTTGTATGTCAGAAACGATGATCCTCACTTTGGAAGGTCGATTTGAAGATTATACTCTTGGTAAAGAAGTCCAAGTCGATCGTGTTAAAGAAATAAATAATCTTGCCTTAAAACATGGCTTTAAGGTGTCGGGAATTCGTAGCTTTGATAAAGAATTGACCGATGAAGAAATCGAGATGATAAAAAAATTTATTTAAAAATGAATAGATATCATAACATTTAACAAGGGGGATAATGATGATGACTTCTCGAGAGAGAGTTTTAGCTTCAATCAACCACCAAAATCCAGATAAAATTCCTTTGGACTTAGGATCAACACTCATCAGCGGTATCCATATAAGTAGTCTTCATAAGCTTAAAGTTGCATTAGGATTAATAAAGGAAAATGAACCAGTGAAGGTCTATGATCCCTTTCAAATGCTTGGAGAAGTAGATGATGATCTCCGCGATGTATTGGGAGTTGACACTGTTCCATTGCCATCTATTAAAAATTTCTTTGGTTTTAAAAATGAAAACTGGAAACCGTGGACTTTTTTTGATGGGACACCGGTTTTGGTTCCGGAAAAATTTAATACCACACCAGAATCAAACGGTGACATACTTCAGTACCCTGAAGGCGATCGGTCGGTGCCAGCATCGATGAGAATGCCAAAAGACGGATTTTATCATGATTCTATAATACGGCAAAAGCCAATACTCGATGATTCAGAGCTGAAGGTGGAAGATCAAATTGAAGAATTTTCAATAATGAGCGATGAAGACCTAACCTATTATCAAAAAGAGGCAAAAAGACTTTATGAAGAAACTGACCGTGCTGTCATTTTTGGTGGGGTGCCAGGAACCAATTTGGGTGATATTGCTTTGGTACCCGGTCCGGGGATAAAAAATCCTCGAGGAATTCGAGATGTTGAGGAATGGTATATTTCCCTCATGACCCGTAAGGATTTTTTAAAAGAAGTATTTTCACGGATGACTGAAATTGGTTTAAAAAATCTTAAACTCATGCATGAAGCAGTGGGTGAAAAAATTCATGTTATAGTTCTTTCGGGGACTGATTTTGGATCCCAAAATTGTCCGTTTATTTCACCAAACCTTTATCGAGAGCTCTTTAAACCTTATCACCAAACAATGAATAAATGGATACACCAAAATACTCAGTGGAAAGTATTCATTCATACCTGTGGTTCGGTTTTTGATCTTCTTCCTGATTTTAAAGAAGCTGGTTTTGATATTCTTAATCCTGTACAAATTTCTGCAACGAAAATGGATCCGAAAGAGCTTAAAGAACATTTTGGTTCAGACTTTACATTTTGGGGAGGAGGAGTGAATCCCCAATCAACTCTCCCTTTTGGCTCACCCGAAGATGTTCGTCAAGAAGTCAAATATTTGATCGATATCTTCAAACCCAATGGCGGTTTTGTTTTTGCTAATGTCCATAATATTCAAGCAAAAATCCCAGTAGAAAACCTATTAGCCTTTTTCGAAGCTTTTCAGGAAAATCGATAGAAAGCTAAAATATTTTTTAAATGACAACA
>JAAYUT010000352.1 GCA_012517485.1 Candidatus Atribacter fermentans | reverse complement strand
GAAGACTGGGTTTGTCCTATTTGTGGTGTGAGTAAGGATAAATTTGTCAAAATATAATACCGGTCAAAAAACTTTAAAATAAGATTGTCATTTTTAAAGTAACAAACACTAATACGTGTCAATTTTTGTAATTCATTGAGAATGGATGCTCAATACATTATTTATTCGGAGGTGTATAAGTATTATGGAGAACTTTGAATTTTATAATCCAACCAGAATCTTTTTCGGAAAAGGCGAAACCGACCGGATTGGCAAAGAAATTAAAAAATACGGAAAAAAAGTCCTATTAACCTATGGAGGAAAAAGCATCAAACAAAATGGTCTTTATGATCGCGTCATGAAACGACTTCAAGAAAATGATTTAGAAGTTTTTGAGCTCGGTGGGATTCAACCCAATCCCAGAATTACCAGCGTTCGTCAGGGCGTCGAAATATGTAAAAAAGAAAAAATTGATATTATTTTAGCCGTTGGAGGAGGTAGTGTCCTCGATGCTTCGAAGATAATGGGAATTGGTGTGTATTATGAAGGTGACCCTTGGGATTTTATGATTAAAAAAGTGAAGTCGACTCGGATGCACCCTTTGGCAACCATTTTAACCTTGGCAGCAACCGGTTCCGAGATGAATCACAATGCGGTCATAACCAACGAGGAAACTGAGGAAAAATTAGGTCTTGAGGATCCTTCAACTTTTCCAACCTTCTCCATTCTCGATCCGGAAAATACTTTGACCGTTCCTCGTGATCAGACCATTAATGGAATTGCCGATATTCTCGCTCATGTTTTCGAGCAATACTTCAATCCTACCAAGGAAGCCCCACTTCAGGATCGAATGGCAG
Source organism: Candidatus Atribacter fermentans (assembly GCA_012517485.1). Lineage (GTDB taxonomy): Bacteria > Atribacterota > Atribacteria > Atribacterales > Atribacteraceae > Atribacter > Atribacter fermentans. Next base: position 1,917 of record JAAYUT010000352.1, on the reverse strand, counting down.
AAAGTATCATCCAAACCGTCATTGAAACAACACCTCACCTTCTAAAAAATCTTCATGATTATAATGCTCGAGCAACAATGATGTGGTGCGGGACTTTGGCTCTCAACCATTTGATCGGGTCGGGTGTAGATGGTGATTGGGCAACTCATGGAATTGAGCATGAATTGAGCGCCATTTATGATATTCCTCACGGTGCTGGTTTAGCTATCATCTTTCCCCAATGGATGAAATACGTTCTTGACCTCATTCCTGAGAAGTTCGCTCAATTTGGTGAACGGGTGTGGTGTATTCCACGCAATGGGAAGTCTGATCGCGAGTTAGGCCTCGCTGCTATTGAACGAACTAAAAACTGGTTCCATGAAATTGGAGCACCTACCTCTTTAAAAGAAGTCGGGATCGGAAGTGACCGGTTGGAAGAAATGGCTGCCAAAGCAGTAAAAAGAGGACCATTAGGAAGCGTTAAAAAATTAAATAAAGAGGACGTATTAGCCATTTATAAAATGAGCCTTTAATATTAAACCAAATACCCTCGGATTTTTACGAGGGTATTTGGTTGTTTTCTTTTATTTTTCCTGTTATAATTGCCTTCGTGACGTGGGCGAATAGCTCAGCGGCGGAGCACTTGCCTTACACGCAAGGGGTCGCAGGTTCAAATCCTGCTTCGCCCACCATGATTTTTCCCTTGCAAAATTTTATCGATTTCGAATCTTTTCCAAATTGCTCACAACCACTGCAACGACGATAATAACTCCAACCGCCAGAGTCTGGAAATAAGATGAAACATTTAAAATGTTCAAACCATTCTGGACGATTCCTAATAAAATAACACCGAGAAAAGTTCCAGCAATGGTCCCTCGACCGCCTTCAAAGGTTACTCCTCCAATGATAGTGGCAGCCAATGCCCGTAGTTCATATCCTTCACCGGCATTCGCTAAAACATTCCCTAATCGGGAAACTAAAACCAAAGAAGCCAAGCCAATAATCGCTCCGCTTAAGGTATAATTCATAATCTTCAAACGGTCAACATTAATACCGGAAAGATAAGCGAGTTGTTCATTGCCCCCCATCGCCACTAATCGTCGACCATATTTGGTATAAATCAGTAAAAAATGGGTAGCAAAAACCATCACGATGACTATAATCATCGGCATGGGAACTCCCAAAACTCGACCACGACCTAAAAACTGAAAATTGCCTTTCATTGAGAGAAATAAGCCTTGAGATATAACTAAGGCAAGACCATAGTAGACATAATTCATTCCTAAAGTCACAATCAGTGGAACACATTTACTTTTACTTACAATCACACCATTAATAAAGCCACAGAGGACTGGAATCACAAAACCAATCATAATCGCAAAACTGACACTCGATCCTCGCATAATCAGTGTGCAAATGACGACACTAGAAAGACCGATCATCGAGCCAATTGATAAATCAATTCCACCCGAAATGAGCAAAAGAGCCATGGCCATAGTTGCAATGCCAAGGACAGTAATTTGTTGAAAGACCGCTAAGAGGTTTCCCCAAGTTAAAAAACGAGGGTTCATCGATCCAAAAATGACCGAAAGTAAAATAATTACAATCAACAAAAAAAACGATTGATTCTTGAATAAAGCTGGTGTCCTTGTGTTTTTTTCAGTCAATTGACCATCACTATTTGGATTGTACATCATCAGTCACCCCAAAAGCATAAGAAATAATATTTTCTTCGGTTATTTCATGGTCATTTAATTCAGTGATGATCCTTCCGTTTTTCACCACCAAAACCCGATCGCTTAAAGCAATAAGTTCTGGTAATTCGGAAGAAACCATAATGATCGATTTTCCCTCCTTGGCGAGTTGGGTTATCAGTTTATAAATTTCATTCTTTGAATTGACATCAATTCCAATAGTCGGTTCATCGAAAATGAGAAT
>JAAYUT010000351.1 GCA_012517485.1 Candidatus Atribacter fermentans | reverse complement strand
GTTTTGACCGGTCATTGATGAGATTGCCAAACTGAAAGTCATTGCAGGGAGAAAGGAGAAATTGTCAATTCGTGTCGATGCTCCATAAGCAGCGACAACTTTATCACCAAAGCCGTTCACAAATGCGGTTAGAACCAGGAAACCAAGGGAAACAAAAGTTTGTTGAGCTCCAGCAGGTAAACCGATTTTGAGCATAACTTTGATGAGTTCAATTTTTGGATAGAGAAATTCTCGAGTGAAATGAAAAAGATTCATCCGAAATATATAAAAAATACCAAGAAGACCAGAGAAAGCTTGGGCAATGATAGTTGCCAATGATGCACCGGCTACCCCCATCTTCGGAAAGGGTGGGATTCCGATTATCAAGAAGGGATCCAGTATGATATTAATGATTGTAGAATAAACCAGAAGAAGAAGAGGTGTTTTTGAATCACCCAAACCTCTTAAAATTCCTCCAATGGTGTTGTAAAGAAAAACAAAAATTAATCCCCAAAAGTAAATAAAGAGATAGGATGAAGCCAAAGGCAAGATGGTCTCTGGAGTTTGAATGATTTCTAATATGTCCTGGTGGAAAATAAGACCGATTACGGTCAGAATAGCCCCAATCAGGGTAAAGATTGATATTGAAGTGCCAATGGTATGCTTTAGTTCAAGGTGTTTTTTTGCTCCTAAATACTGGGCAACCATAATGTTCACCGCCATACCTAAACCAAGCACAAAGGCAATAAGGACAAAAGCAACTGGGTTGCTTACCGAAACAGCACCTAAAGCTTCAGGGCCAAGAAAGCGTCCCACCCAAATGCTATCAACAGTGGTGTAAAAGGTTTGAAGTATATTCCCTATGAGCATCGGTATTGAAAAGGTAATTAAATGTTTGGGGATATTTCCAGTGGTGAAATCAGTTTGATGACCTACTTTCATTCGGAACCTCACTCATTCATATAAAAGTTACCTCATTAATTTATATCATATTGAATATTGAGTCTATTCATTCTAAACGAGTATATGTTGAAAAACCAGTGGAGTTTGGATATACTGCATTTAATATCTTTATCCTGATAATATTGAATATAATCCACCATTGAGGGGGTTAGGAGGATGTGCTTTTTAATCAGTTATCCTGAGCGGTGCTTTCCTGCGTGAGGATTTCATCTGACACCGAAGGTGTGAAAACTTTTAAGGATGAGATCCTTACGTCGTCCGGTCAAAGTCATCAGATTCCTTATAATGAAGGAAAAATAGACTTGTTTTTTAAATAAGTGATGTAGCAGTCCCTTTTTGCTCAAGCGATTGATGATCAAACATTACGATAATTTTTTTAATGAATAAAAAGTTCAATTCGGAGGATCAAATGAACTCGAATAGTTTTTATATAACAACACCGATCTATTATGTCAATGATGTCCCTCATATTGGGCATGCCTATACAACATGTGCTGCTGATATTTTAGCTCGCTATCATCGGTTGTTGGGCGAAAAAGTCTTTTTTGTTACTGGAACCGATGAGCACGGGCAAAAAATTGAAAAAGCAGCAGCAGCGCAAAATATTACTCCTCAAGCTTTGGTTGATCGAGTTATCCTCCGTTTTCAAGAGCTTTGGGAAAAAATGGAAATCTCCAATGACGATTTTATTCGGACTACAGAATCTCGACACTTAGAAACGGTAAAAAAATTATTTCTAACCCTCCAAAAAAAAGGAGATATCTATAAAGGGGAATATGAAGGTTGGTATTGTATACCCTGTGAAACTTTTTGGCCCGAAAACCAACTGGATGATCGTCTCATTTGTCCTGATTGCGGACGTCCTCTTGAAAAAGTTCGTGAAGAGAGCTACTTTTTTGCTCTTTCACGGTACGAGAAGCCACTGTTAGACTATTTTGAGTCACACCCTGATTTTGTAATGCCTGAATCCCGTTATAATGAGATTGTTCGTTTTATTAAAAGTGGTCTAAAAGACCAGAGCATTTCCAGGCTAGGTTTAAATTGGGGAATTCCCGTACCAGGGGATGAAAAACATTCCCTATATGTTTGGTTTGATGCGCTCATTAATTACTTAACTGTTGTTGAATATACTGAAAATTCAGAAAAATTTAAACTTTTTTGGCCGTCTGTTCATCATTTAGTTGGGAAGGACATTCTTCGTTTTCATTCAATTCTCTGGCCAGGGATGTTGTTAGCGGCAGGATTATCTTTACCAAAAAGAATATTTGCTCATGGCTGGTGGACTGTCAATGGTGAAAAGATGTCTAAATCTCGAGGGAATGTAGTCGACCCTCATCTTATGATCGAAAAATATGGGCTTGACCGCTTTCGTTATTTTATTATGAGGGAAGTGAGCTTTGGGCTCGATGGAGACTTTTCTGAAAAAGGTTTAGTAGAACGCACCAACTCTGATTTATCCGACAATTTTGGGAATCTCGTTCATCGAACCTTGAATATGGCTTGGAAATATTTTAACGGTAAAGTTCCTAAATCGGAGAGTTCAACAGAACCAGAATGGGAAGGACTCGTGAGAGAAGTATTAGAAAACCTAACCTATTTTATGGATAAATTTGCTTTTGCCCAGGCTTTAGAGAGTATTTGGAAATTGGTACATTATTGTAACCGTTATATCGAGAAAAAAGCACCTTGGATTTTGAATAAAGACCAGAGCCGAAGAAAAGAGTTGAATCAGGTTATGTATTTGTTGTTAGATAGTTGTCGGATGTTGGCTCTCATGACCTACCCATTT
>JAAYUT010000350.1 GCA_012517485.1 Candidatus Atribacter fermentans | reverse complement strand
GGTATATTTTGGGTTGTAAATGACATTCGGATACTTCAAAAAAAAGATGGTTCTTATTGGTTGCTGTTTGACGATCGGAACATCGAACTCAATCTGGATCAAATTCGAGCCTTTGGTTTTGATACTTATGATATTTTTCCTTTTGAAGACTGGGAAACTGAAGAGAAGGTGGAATTTTCAGAACAATCTTTTTCTCCCTCATGAATACCAGAAAAGAATGAATTGATTATTCCATCCTTGGTTTCACCAATCATGGTGTTCTCTTCGCTTGCTTTAGAGGATGAGGTTTTAAGAAACCATTTCGATACGCTTCAAGAGCAATAGCTCGTAAAGCTTTTAAATTCAATTCATCATTCACTTCGGGGTAAATCTTCCACATTTTACAGTCTTGGGTTTTAACTCCACAGATTAAATAAATATCGTTCTTGATTTGTTGGAATTGAAATTTATCTTTTTGGCTACTTTTTATTAAAAGTTCAGAGAGTTCTTTCAGATTGAGTGTGTATATATATTCTTCAAAATTCATACTCGTCACTCCGTTAATTAACAATCTCTATTTTTTATAACCCAAACAGACAAGATTTATGCCAGCTGTCATAACAAGATCGCCGAACAGATTGGGAAAATTGATAAATAAGGCGTAAAAAGATTGGTCGAGAAGACATTTCTCAGTTATAATCCTTTTATGGAAAAATATTTGTACATCTGTTTTTTTGTCCTAATCATCCTGATTACTTTTTCGAAACCAGCCCTTTCCCAACGTTTTGATCCTTTTTTGGATTGGCGGGAAATGGATACCGGTCATTTTCTCATTATTTTTCCATCGTCTTTAAAGGATACGGCCATTGAAGTCGCTGTTCTTGCTGAGCGCATCCTTCCTCAAGTTGAGGCTTTTCTTAACACTACTCTTTCATTTCAACCGGCTATTGTTCTGGTCGATAATACCGATATTCCGAATGGTTATGCCGATCCTCTTCAAGGAAAAATTCACTTGGTTATCTCTTCTCCGTATAATCAATTTTTAGGAACTCAGTTTCGAAGCTGGATACAAATGGTTTTGACTCACGAATTAACCCATATGCTCCACCTCGAAGCAGCAAGTCCTGAAATCAAGCGTTGGAGAAAGCTTTTAGGATATGTGGTCCTTCCCAATGTTATTCAACCAATTTGGGTATGGGAAGGATATGCCATGTATGCTGAAAATCACTTTGGTGTCCAAGGTCGACTATCCGATACCTTATACGATATGTATTTGAGGGAGATAGCTTTGGGCGATCATTTTGAGTCCCCTTATCTCCTCGGAGGATACAGCTATCTTGACCGATGGCCTGGTCAAAATGGTTGCTATATCTATGGTGCTAGTGTTTGTCAATTCATTGCTGATCGATTTGGTGAGAAGAAATTGGGTGAGATAAGTACCCTTTGCTCTGAGAATTTCCAAATTTATGGATTTGAACGGGCATTGAAAAAAGTCATTGGTATTGATACCGATGCACTGTGGAAACTCTGGAAGGAAAATCTCAAGGAAAAGTATCAAAAACAATATCAGTTCATTCAAAATCAAAGCATAACTCAAGTCACATTTTTGACTGATCGGGGGTATTCTGTTTCTGGTTTAAGTCTTTCCCCTGATCAGAAGAAATTGGTGTACTCATTGTCACACCCTGACTATATATCAGGATTACGACTTCTTGAACAACAAAGTGGTCAGGAACAACTCATAGTGAGGGGGTTTATTGTTGGAAATCCGGATTTTTCTCAAGATGGAAGGCATTTAGTCTATTCTAAAATGGTTCCAGAAAGATATCATTCCTGGGTTGATATCTTTTGCTATGATTTGGATACTGGGAAAGAAAGCCGATTGACTCATGATGTTCGAGCTTTTAGTCCCTTTTTTCGAAATGGGAAAGTATATTTTCTGAAAAGGAATGTTTTTCCAGAAAGTCTTTGTTCTATTGATCCTGCTTCAGGAACAATAGAAGTGATTTTTGAATTTCCTTCTTCATTTCGACCCATTCAACTCATGGTTGATCCATCAGAGCAAACCATGGTGATCTGTGGTTGGAAAAATGGCTTCCTTGATTTGGCATTATTAACCGAAGATGAAGGACTTCATTTTATCACTTCAGATAGTTATGCTGATCTCTCCCCTTCTTTCTCTTCTGACGGAAAAATATTGTTTTTTTCTTCAGATCGAAACGGCGTGTACAATATTTATGCCTTTTATCTTGATACCGGTGAATTTTTTCAGGTAACGAATGTGGTGAATGGTTTGTTTGAACCGAAGTATAATGGACAAAAATTTTTTGGTATTGCTTACCACCAATCAGGATTTGATGTTTGTGAATTTCAATCCGATATTCCGAAATGGAAAAAGATAAAAGTTGAACAACAAAATATTTTAGATTTACCGGATAAAACCCCACTAACTTGCAATTATGAAGATAAACCCTATGAGGCAATCAGACATCTTTTCCCACGTTATTGGGTTCCGCTCATCTGGGGTGGAACAACCAATGCAAGTGATTACCTTGGGTTTCACTCCTATTCGTTTTCCTACCAAAGTGATTTACAGGAGAATTTCACGACCACATTTTCCTATCAGGGTTTATTTATGGAACCAGAAATCGATTTTTGGTTCTCTTTAGACCAAGAGAAATATCAGTATTCCCTCTCTTTCGGGTATCCAGTTTATTTACCTCACCAAAATCAGTTGAATTTCCGTGCCGGATATGAAAGGATTTATCGAGATGATAGCCTTTATTCGGGATTCTGGAAGGGATTTTTTCTAAGCCTTGATGGTTCAATTGCTGAAGGGAATGATTCTTGGATCACCACACAATCTTTTAATTTAACCTATCAGAATGGAAACTATGAGTTGTATTCCGTCCAAAAAGGTCAGTTTTCCTGGGGAATTCAAGCCTTTCGAGCAGGGAATGTTGATCATTCTTGGTATGCTCATGTGGCTTTGGGGTATAGCACACTCCCTCAGGATTTTGTATTCGGTGGTCGAGATTCATTATGGGGTGTTGCCGGTTATCCCGAAGAAATACTCCGGGGAAAAATTGCCGGTCGTTTTGAATTGGGCTATAAATTTCCACTTCTCACCCTTGATCGCCCTCTCCTTAGTTTGGGTTTGATCAAGGGGATTGATGGCAAAATATATTGGGTTGAAGCAGCGGCTGGGGAAAGTTGGAACGCCTTGGAATGGATAGGAAGCATTGGGAGTGAAATTTCTCTCCATAGTTTTTTGGCTGAAGGTTTCCCGGTTGATTTAACGTTGGGATACGCTCATCCTTTTAAACCAAATTGCTCCGATGAATGGTATTTGACTCTCAGCACCCGTTTTCGTTAATCGTTTTTAAGCGCCATCTGAATCGATTTATAAAAAGAATCTATCCGTTATCCAGTGGTTGCCATTTTCTGAAGCTGCTCCATCATATACATATAATTCTCAAGAGGAACATCAGGTGGAACCAAATGATCAACAATTGGGAAGTATCCACCCTGTTCTAAGAGCCAAGGAATTTTTTTCAATTCGTCATCAATTTCCTTTTTCCCTTTGGTGAGTTCACGTTTATCAATACCACCGGCAATGATTAAATCTCTTCCATATTTTTTCCGCATCGCAATTGGATCGGAACCAGCTTGAACTTCCATAGGGAAGATGCCATTTACTCCACCCTCAATGAGGAGCGGAACCAGTTCGTCAACATTTCCATCACAATCAAGCAGAAAAATATCTACTCCATGTTTTCTCAGAAAATCAGTAAGAATTCGATAACGGGGAACCATCATTTCCTTAACGATTTTTGGAGAAACCAATAATCCACTCCGATAACACATGTCTTCCCAGAGATTGACAAAGTCAAAAGTTATTCCAGC
>JAAYUT010000044.1 GCA_012517485.1 Candidatus Atribacter fermentans | reverse complement strand
GATGAGTCAATACTACTCTTTTTTCTGGCTAACTCACGAGCCTTACGAGCTGCTTCTCGAGCCCTTGCTGCTTGAATTATTTTTTCGCTTATCGCTTTCGCGACCTCAGGATTCTCTTCTAAGAAGGAAGAAAGATAGTCATAAGCTATTTCTTCAACAATTCCTTTAACCTCGGAATTTCCGAGCTTGGTCTTAGTCTGTCCTTCAAACTGTGGTTCAGGGACGAGAACACTAATAACTGCACACAACCCCTCCCGTATATCATTTCCGGTAGGCATTTCCTCTTTTTCTTTTATCAGTTGATAACGTTCTATGTACTCTGTAAAAGATCTATTAATTGCCAGCTTGAAACCATTCACATGGCTTCCGCCCTCGACGGTATTAATATTATTGGTAAAAGAAATGATGTTTTCCAAATAACTATCGTTATATTGAAAGGCAACTTCGACTTTTACTTCGTCCTTTTCTCCTTTGAGAAAAATTGGATCGCTGTGTATTACGTTTTTTCCCCGGTTTAAATAGCTTACCAGCGATTTTATCCCACCATAGTAACAATATTCTTTTTCTTTTTCAGTACGTTCATCCTTTAAACAAATTTTTAGCCCTTCATTCAGAAAGGCTAGCTCTTTTAGTCTTTGAGCTAAAATATCAAAGTGAAAGTTGCGATCAGTAAAGATTTCAGGATCAGGAAGAAAACGTATAACTGTACCGGTATGATCGGTGGGACCGGCATCTATTAAATCGTTAATCGGTTTACCTCGTTGATAACTCTGACGCCAAATTTTCTGGTTTTGGTGAATTTCCACCTCTAACCACTCTGATAAGGCATTGACAACCGATACTCCAACTCCATGAAGCCCTCCGGATATTTTATAGGAGTAACGATCAAACTTCCCGCCGGCATGGAGTTTGGTAAGAACGACCTCAACCGCCGATCTGCCAACCTTTTGATGAACTCCAACCGGTATTCCTCTTCCATTATCTTGCACCATCACACTACCATCTTTTTGGATCGTCACTTTAATTTCATTACAATAACCCATTAATGCTTCGTCCACGCTATTATCAACTACTTCAAAAACTAAGTGGTGAAGACCTTCAACCGAAGTATTCCCAATGTACATGGATGGTCGTTTTCTAACGGCCTCTAATCCTTCTAAAACCTGTATCTGTTCCGCCCCATAGCTTCTTATTTCATTTTTTTTTGTTTCTTCCAAATTCTTTCACCTCGAAAGTCACCTATATTCTTAACAAAGGGTATTCTCAATAAAGGATCTAATATTTTGATTTTTTGTTCTGTTTTTTCCTTATTCCACGGATCTTTATTTTTTTTATCATTAATCCTTTTTCTTGATAGATTCTACAAATATCGGGTACGAATTTTTGAACTTCATGATTAAAAATTGGATCAGCTATGCTTAAAAATAAAACTCCATTCCTATACCCCTCACACTGACAAAACTTTTTTAAATTTGGAAAGATTTCACCAAATAATTCTATGAGTTGGTAGTTTCTAATGGGTTCGACTAAGCCTTCTTTCATTAAATACTCTTCTAAAATTTCGCCGAGTAAGGTTGGTTTTCCATAAAAAAATCTCACGGCCTGATCATTCATTTCATTTCTCCATTTTTATTTTTCCTTTTTCAACACGAAAGACTGTTGCTCGGTCTTTTTTTTTCTTTGTCCATCTCTCACTGTTTTGATTAGTAGAGATGAACACTTGCCCATGGGTTAAGATTTCCTCTATCAATAAGTCTTGGTGCAATTGATCAAGTTCAGAAAAAACATCATCAAAAATCATAATTACTTTGCTTTTCTTGATTAATTGTATCACAGACATCTCCGCTAATTTAATTGATAAAACAAGTGATTTTTTCTCTCCTTGGGAACCATAGGTTCGAAATTCGTGACCGTCCTTCTCAAAAACAATTTCATCACGATGTGGTCCAATCATGGTTACTTCTCTTTTTCTTTCTTCTTCCTTCACTTCTTCGAAACCCTTTGCCAGGTGAATCTCACTTTCCCCGTCCAGGTGATACCCAATCGGTTGGTATTTGACCATGAGGGATTGGTTGTTCATTCCTAAACGGGAATAAAATTCTTTGATTAAAGGAGTATAAAGTCTTAAGTACTCAATTCTACCTTGAATAATTTTTGTTCCAACCTGTATGAGTTTTTTGGTATAGGTCTCGATGAGCTCCTCGCTCGCATGTTCACGGAGTAATGAGTTTCTCCGAGAGAGCAATCTCTCATACTGGTTCACTAAAGCAGAATGAGCAGAATAGATGAAACCTATAGCCTCATCGAAGTATTCTCTTCTGTTTTGGGGTGGTCCTGCCACAATCTCATGGTCACTGGGAAAATATCCAACTAACCAAATCCCTCGCTTCCTTGTTTCAGGGTGTCCATTTATTTTCCATTCTTTTTTGTGCCCTAATTGTATTGATACTTCCTTCCAGAAATAGGTTCCATCTTCAACCACTTTAGCTCCTAAGTAACTATAATTTTCCCCCCACGCAACCATTTCCTGATCTTTTGCTCTCCTAAACGAACGACCTCGAGATAAAAAATAGATTGCTTCCAAGAGATTGGTTTTCCCTTGCGCGTTTTCCCCTTGTAAAATTATTAAGTGTTGGGGGAAACATATATTTATCTTTTCCAGATTCCTCCAGTGATCACATTTTAACTCTTGTATCAACATGCTTTAGTCTTCTTCTCGAACTTTTAGAGGCATTATTAAATGTCGAAATTCATCATTATCACCAAATATTAAAGCCGGTGCTACTTCGCCATTAATACCTATTATAATCTTTTCCCACGGTGCTACACGTACACAATCAATTAAAAAACGAGAATTAAAAGCAATGTCAATTGCCTGCCCTTCCATTTCAATTTCCATCTCTTCTCTCGCTAATCCCAACCCTTGACTTTCGCAAGTCATTATTAATTTCCCATCGTGAAATTGTAAATAGATCGTTTCTTCCTCAGGGGTTGTCACTAATGTTGTTCTTTCAAGTCCTTCAAGGAACATTTTTCGATTAACAGTAATTATTGTTGTAAATTCAGTTGGTAAAACCGATTCATACTCAGGAAACTCACCTTCTATTAACCGACTATAAATCGATACAGTTTCCATATCGAACATAATTTCCCCTTGTCCAGGAATAACATTAATCCTCTCTCCTACCATTGTTCTCATAATTATCGATGCTACTTTTGAAGGCACAATAAAACTGATTTTTTCTCCAATTCGATCGTTAAGGTTTTCTATTTTATGTAAACTTAATCTATGACCATCAGTGGCAGCAAGATATAAAAAGGTATCCTTTCCTTCTATGAGAACACCAGTAAGAGGTCCACGGGTTTCGTCATTTGAAGCAGCAAAAGCTGTCCTTGCAAAACCAATTCTGAGCTGTTCACTCCAAACTGTAAAATATTTATCTCTTTGAAAAGGTGGAAACACAGGAAAATTTTCTGGGGGGTATCCTGTTAATTTAAATACGCTTTTTCCACATATTAACTCAGTTACCATACCATCTGGTAATGTTTTTATTGTTACAATTTCTCCTATCATTCCCCTCACAATTCCAATTAACAATTTTCCAGGAAGTACCACACTAGTCGGTTCTTCTATCTTTGCTTGACATTTTGCAATTACACCCATTTCAAGATCATTTGTAAGAATTCGAATTGTTTCTTTGTTTTCAGCCTCGATTAATAATCCTGTTAAAACTGGAATTGAACTACGCGAGGGAACACAAATAGAAACAGAATCAATCACTTTCTTTAAATCTTTTAATTGAACGGTAGCAATCATGACTTATTCCCCCTGATTGATAGTTGTCCACAATTTTATTCCTACTTTTACTCTTTTTTTATTTTATAAAAATAGGAGTAAGAGTAGTAGAGAAAAAGTCTGTGGATATTTCCAAATTTTCAAATATATATCATAAATAAAATAGTGAAAAATGTTGGGTTTATTCTGTGAAGTGAATGTTGAAGGAATGTGACTAACTTCCTTCTCTTTGAATTTTTTCAATTATTCCACTAATTTCTTGAGAAAGTTGTGGATTATTTTCTATATCAGCTTTAATTTTCTCATAAGCGTGAAGAACTGTTGTATGGTCTCTTCCGCCAAATTCTTCTCCAATAGTTGGAAGGGAATAATTAGTTAAAAAGCGAGTAATATACATTGCAACCTGCCTTGGAAAGGCTACTTCCTTGGTTCTTTTCTTGGCTCTCATTAATCCGGGTTTTATTGAATAGTGTTCTGATACGACCCTCTGGATAGTGCTCACACTTATTTTCTTAGTAACAGTTTTTGGAAGGATATCTTTTAAAACTTCTTCAGCAATCTCAGAATTCGGGCTAATTTGATTTAAAGTACAAAAAGCTTTTATACGAACGAGCGCACCTTCTAATTCTCGAATGTTTGAGGGAATCCGGTCAGCAATGAAAAGAATAACTTCGTCAGGGATATCGATATGTTCCGTTTCCGCCTTTTTCCGGAGGATAGCAATACGGGTCTCCAAATCTGGTGGTTGAATATCAGCGAGTAACCCCCATTCAAACCGTGAACGTAAGCGATCTTCAAGGGTGGGTATTTCCTTGGGAGGGCGATCACTGGTGAGAACAATCTGCTTCAAGGCATCATGAAGAGTGTTAAAAGTATGAAAGAATTCTTCTTGGGTTCTTTCTTTTCCAGCTAAAAACTGGATGTCATCAATGAGAAGAACATCAACATTACGATATTTTTGTCGAAAATCTTCCGTTTTGTCGTCCCTTATCGAATTGATTAACTCGTTAGTAAATTTTTCAGAAGAGGAATAAACAATTCTGGCTGATTGATTTTTTTTTAACACATGGTGTCCAATAGCATGCATCAAATGAGTTTTTCCTAAACCGACACCCCCATAAATAAAAAGAGGATTGTATGACTTAGCTGGACTTTCTGCGACAGCGACCGCAGCCGCATGAGCAAACTTATTACTATTTCCGACGACAAAGGAGGAAAAACTGTAACGAGGATTAAGATTGGGTTTTTCCCAATCGCTAAGTGGTGAAGCAAGAATCGGTGAAGAATTGTACGAGATTGAAGAATTAGAATCCACGGAAAGGATAATCTTTAAGTCCGAAACATCTCTCCCTACGGATCTTGAAAAACAAAAGCGGAGCAAATCGATGTATTTTTGTTCGATTTTTTCTCGTGCTAAGTTGGAAGGAACGCTTAGAAATAATTCGTTGTTTTGAAATGATATTGGACGAATCGTTTCAATCCACGCAGCAAATTCAGGAACAGACAACTGCTTTTCTAAACACGAGATGGTTTTTATCCACAACCCATCTAATGTGCTTGATACATCATTCATAAAAGCCACCCCAATTTATTTAATTGTAATTCACAAGGATATCCACAAGGAGTTTGAACCCCCTGGATAAGGGCAATAGAAATTAACCAAAGCGCATGAATAGAGGTTTTATGAGTAAGGAAAGAACAATGAAATTAATTTTTAAAATATCTCACGTGAATTATTAAACCATAAAGGATGGGCACTTGGCAAGTTATCCACAAGTTCTCAACAGGTGTGGATAACTTCTTAGTTATAAAATTACCCTTAGTATTAAATAGTATATCATGAGGGGGGTCTTACTTGAAAAATAAAATAGAAATAATAAGGAAAAATATGAGTGTTTAGTTGGTGAGTATCTGAATCACATTAAGAAGAGGAAAACAAAAAACCATTTTTGAGTTTAAAAACGAAAAAGGCGACTTTTCCACAGTTTAAACCGAGAAATACACAGATTCTTGTGGATATCTATCCCGTAAATACCTTAACAATTGTTAAATTTAATTTATTGAGAGCAACCAACTAGGTTCTCATCCTGGCTTCTCACCCTCATCCTGACCTTCTCCCATCAAGGGGAAAGGAATTTTCATCGTCACCACGTGCTGCGAATGCAGCAGGACCGTCTATTCTGTAAAACCAGAGATAAAAAGCAACTTTCATTGCTACCCCATTCTTTACTTACCGAGAAACGCAACAATCCGGATGAAAAAAATGAATATTGAAAGATATTTTAAAAGTTTTTTCTTTGAAGAAAAATCGCCTTATCCCTTTACCGCTCCTTGAGTGAGACCACCAACCAGTTGCTTTTGTACAAATAGAAAGAGAATAAATACCGGAATACAGATGAGAACCGAGGCAGCCATAAGATTCCCCCAATTGGTTTCATATTGACCAACGAAGTCGAAAATGCCAACAGGAAGGGTTCTT
>JAAYUT010000349.1 GCA_012517485.1 Candidatus Atribacter fermentans | reverse complement strand
CCTCCCCGCCGCGAAAGCGGCACCCCTCCACGGAGGGGAATTGTTGATTTTATTCCCCCATTGAGGGGGGATTCAGGGGGGTGTGCCTTTCTCTTTTTTGTTTCATCACTTTTTACTTACTCATTTATTTTCAGGATAGAAAGGTGTTTTTTAAAATGATAACCAGTCGTTTTCTTGGTTACTCGATTCTTTTGTACACAAATACTTTTATTTTTCAAAAGCTATACCAAGAGAACTCCATCGGAAATGGTAACCGCTTTACCACTGAGATAGACTCGATCACCCTCAATTTTGATTTTGATAACCCCACCTCTCTCCGAAGCCTGATAGGCAATAAACTCGGATTTATTGAGCTTTTTCTGCCAGTAAGGACCTAATACACAATGAGCTGATCCGGTCACCGGATCTTCATTGATTCCTAAAGAAGGAACGAAGAATCGAGAAATAAAATCATATTCCGGTCGATCAGATTGGCAAGTAACGATAACTCCTCGAGGTACTGCCATTTTTAAAGTCTCAAAATCCGGGTTCATGTCTCTTAATATCTCTTCGCACTCTATTTCTACTAAATAATCGTATCTACTTTTTCCAACATAAAGGACGGGAACTTTTAAAGCATCAAGCAATATTTCGGAAGGAAGTACTTTTTTTTCTTCAATGGCTGGAAAATTAAGCTCAATCCAACCTTCTTTATATTGAGCTGTCAACAAACCTCCCTTGGTAAAAAATAAAATTTCCTCATTCCTGGGGACAATCCCTTTTTCCCAGAGAACATGGGCACTAGCCAAGGTTGCATGACCACACAAACCAACTTCGGTTTTGGGGCTAAACCACCTCAAAGATATCCCCTCTTCTTTATTCAATAAAAATGCTGTTTCAGAACAATTCATTTCTCGTGCAACATTCAGCATCCATTCATCACTTTTTTCTTCCATCAATAAGCATACCGCAGCTGGATTTCCAATAAAGGGCTTATCGGTAAATGCATCGACTTGAAAAATTGGTAGGTTAATCAATTTATATTCCCCCAAAATAGGATAATTTTAACTATTTTACTTAAATGAATAGCTATGAATCAAATCTTTTTTCTCATTTTCTCTTTTTTATTATCAGATGAGAAAAATGAAATTATTCATAGCTGATTACTTTTTTTTTAACTCTCAACAATTATAATAGAAATAGTATTTTAATGTCTTAGCTCCTAAAATCCAATTTATTTCTCACAAATAAACTTAGGGAGGGAAATCAAATGCGTTCATCACGATGGTTTTTCAAATCATATATCCCCTTAATATTCCTGATTATGATGTCTTTCTTCAGTTCCTTTCTTTTTGCCCAGGAAGTTGAACAAAATCTTGTGATAACAGTGGAATCTCTACCCGTTTATCTTGGTAAACCAATTACTATTGAGTTCAGTTCAGATTCGGAAAACCCCAAAGACTGGATTGGATTATATAAAGCTGATGCTTCCGATCGGGATTACCTTGAATGGCAATATTTAAATGGCTCAAAGAAAGGCTCACTCATTTTCAATCCAGTCGAAGAAGAAGGAACTTATCAATTTCGAGGTTTTGCCGACGATGGAATGAATTTACTGGGCAAAAGTGAAATTTTTGAAGTAAAAAAGTTAAAAGTTGAAGTCAGTGACTGGAAAGAGGTAACTGTTGACTTTATTACCCTGTCAATTCCCAATAATTGGCAACCAACATCCCCTGACGAAGAAATTTTAGGTTGGCAACAAGGGGATCCCTCTGATCCTGACGTTGCTTTTGGAATTTTTAATACACTTGATTTTGAAAAACAATTGTCTTATTTAACCATTGAACAGGAAAGTGAAAAAATAATTCATGAACTTCCTTTTCGTTTTTTAGAAGGACGCGTTCAAGACTCAAATATTAAAATTTGGCTATTTCTTACGAAAAATCCTTATAATACCGAGAAAACCTTTGGTTTTTTAGCTGGAAGCCGGGATTTTCTCTGGTCGGAAGCTGAACCAGTTTTCAACAAAATTTTAGATTCTATTAAAATTACTCAACCTGAAAAGGGTGTGATCATTCAAGTACCAAAACAACCAGTTTTACCAGCTACTGAATTTATTATTGAATATACAGGTGCTCCTGGAAACCCAAAGGATTGGATTGGTCTTTACAAAAATTCAGCTTCCGATCGTGATTACCTCACCTGGAAATATCTTGATGGGAAAGCTTCAGGAACTGTCACATTTACTGCACCACAGGAAGAAGGAGAATATGAAGTTCGTATCTTTGAAAACAACGGAATGACACTTCTCGGTAAAAGCGATACTTTCAAAATTCAAAAATCAACCATCCAATCAAAGCTCGAATTAGAAAAAGAAAGTTTTCTTCCCGGTGAAGAAATCAAGCTTATATTTTTTGCTCCTCCCGGGCTTGAATCCAATGCTTGGATTGGAATCATTCCCTCCGATATTCCACATGGCGATGAAAAAGTGAATGATCAACATGATTTAACTTATCAATACCTTAATGGAAAAATTCAGGGGGAGATGATTTTTACTGCGCCTTCTGAACCGGGTGAATATGATTTTCGTATGCATGATACTGATTCGAATGGAAAAGAAATTGCTTCGGTTTCCTTTAAAGTAGCTTCCCCTCAACCCAGTTTGTCACTAAACAATACCGAATTTACGCCAGGAGAAACCATCATTGTAACTTTTTCCAATACCACTATGAATCAAAAAGATTGGATTGGTTTATACAAAAAAGATGCCTCTGACCGGGATTATCTAACCTGGAAATATACCGAAGGGAAAAAAGAAGGTTCACTCACTTTTGACGTTCCTTCTGAACCTGGAGAATACGATGCACGTTTCTTTGTCAACGATGGGTATACTCGGCTGGCAGTTAGTGAGCCCTTTACTGTTATTGATCGTGAATCTCCGTTGTTATCCTCTTCTCCAGAAATTGGCGCACTTCCTCCACAATCTGGTTTAGTTCTTTATCTCCCTCTCGATAAAGACTCCCAAGATATGAGTGGTTTAGGAAATCACGGAGTCCCAACCTCGACACAAATCGTACCAGGAAAAATTGGGCAAGCATATGATTTTAATGGAATAGATAGTACAGTGATAACCCCCCTTGATATCAATC
Source organism: Candidatus Atribacter fermentans (assembly GCA_012517485.1). GTDB lineage: Bacteria > Atribacterota > Atribacteria > Atribacterales > Atribacteraceae > Atribacter > Atribacter fermentans. The sequence continues at coordinate 1,802 of JAAYUT010000349.1, read as the reverse complement.
CGGAAAAAATACCGGAAATGTCAATTACTTGTTGGGTGTATCCCCGATCTGGTAATGGTCGAAGACAGGTTTGGTCACAAGACGATGGGGGATATGATCGTTCACTTTTAGTTGAAAATGGTGGTTGGAGTGTATTTATCGGTGGTTCGAATTGGATAACCGGGCAAAGTGTTGATTTAAATCAATGGCAATTTCTTACCGTCGTGTTTACCTCAACCGATGTTCTTTTTTATAAAAATGGAGAAAAATTTTCTTATGGAACCGCTGGTGAAACCGGTGTGATAAGTGGTAATACCTTTACTTTAGGAGACAATCCAGCTGGCTATTCTGAATTCTTTGATGGACTCATCGATGAAGTGAGAGTTTACAATCGGGTCCTTAGCGATGAAGATATTCAATCGATACTTTCGGCATCTTCTCCTCATGTTCAAATCGACAATCTCGATTCCGCTACGACTCATGATTGGATGTCCATCCAAAGGGAAAACCTTGTCTTTGAAGTTCCTGTTAACTGGAAATCTCTGGAAACCGATAGTCTCAATCTTGGTGGATGGTATATTGGTGAAGACCCCAATTTTCCCGATAGTGTCATTTCAATTGTGAAAGTAAGCTCTCTTGACTCTGTAAAGGATGATTTAATTATTGATCACGAAAATAGTCTTACAATTCATAACAAAATTGCTCATTTTATTGAAGGACATTATGTTCAAAATAAAGTCCGTGCACGATTTTACTTTTTTGAAAAAGTTACCAATGAGCAAGAAAATCTACTCATTTTCTTAGCAGCTAAGGATTCTCTCTGGAATACTTTTTTACCAATCGAAAAACATTTCATTGATTCGGTTCGATTCCCTGATAAGACCATGTAAGAACTAACTATTAAAAATTAATAATAGTTCAATTTCATTTAATTACAATCTCATCTTGACAGTTCCATTTAACCATAGTTAAATGGAACTGTATTTTAAAAAAATATCTCATTTATAAAAAGGGGGGTTTTTGATGAAAAGAACTCAATTTTCTCGTTACATTCCAGTGCTGCTTTTCATTTTTGTTTTGGTAACGACCGTTGGTGTCTTTGCAGCTGAAAAATACACTATGGTTTCAATCCCAAAGCTCCGTGCTCCTTGGTTTAACCAATTAGAAAAAGGCTTAAATAAAGCTTCTGCCGATTTTGGGATCGAAGTTTACCAGCAAGCCCCAGCCTCAGCAGATGAAGCCGAACAAGTACGTCTCATTGAAGATGCCATTAATCAAGGCGTCAATGCAGTCTTAGTCGTTCCTAACAATGCCAGCTCTTGTGAACCGGTGTTTGCTCGTGCCAAGGAACAGAAAATAGCAGTAGTTACTCATGAATCCCCTGATCAAGTCAATGCTGATTTTGATGTCGAAATGATTGATAACAAAAAATTTGGTGAAAAAGCTATGGAACTTTTAGTAGAAAAAATGGGTGACAGTGGAAAATTTGTTGTCTTTGTTGGTTCACTCACTGTTCCAGCTCATAACATTTGGGCAGATGCTGCTCTTGCTTTAGCTAAAGAAAAGTACCCCAACTTGGTACAAGTTGCTGATCGGTATCCAGTTTCAGAAGATCAAAATTTAGCCAGACAAACTTCTTTGGAAATTTTAACTGCCAATCCGGATCTGAAAGGATTCCTCTGCTTTGGAAGCCAGGGAGCACCTGGTGCTGCTCAGGCAGTCCGAGAAAAAGGATTACAAGATAAAGTTACAGTTATTGGGACCACTTCTCCAAACCAAGCTGCTCAATATTTAGAAGATGGTTCTATGGATTATTCAATTCT
>JAAYUT010000348.1 GCA_012517485.1 Candidatus Atribacter fermentans | reverse complement strand
TTATCGATAAAGAAGATAGCTTTAAAAGAGCGACGTTCATATCGATATCATCGGGGACTTTATACACTTGATTTTCAAGTGTAGAGGCTCGCTCTTTTAAATATTTGACTGACAAAGCTTGGTTAGCGAAACTCATATCCATAACTGTTGGAGGGTGACCTTCGGCACAAGCCAGATTGACCAACCGTCCTTCTGCCAAAAAGAAAAGTTTTTTCCCGTTGGATAAAGTAAACTCTTCAACCAATGGTTGAACTTCTCTACGGTTAACACTCAATGATTCTAAATCATCCCGGTCAATTTCAACATTAAAATGACCTGAATTGCAAAGAATGGCACCATCATTCATTTGGAGAAAATGTTCTTTTCGAATGACGGAAATATTCCCAGTCACTGTTATAAAAAGATCTCCCCAAGCTGCGGCATCCAACATGGGCATTACCTCATAACCATCCATTAATGCTTCCAAAGCTTTAACCGGGTTCACTTCGACGATCCCTACTCTGGCTCCCATTCCACGGGCACGCATTGCTATTCCTCTTCCGCACCATCCATATCCGACAACAACAACTTTTTTTCCGCTTAAGAGAATATGAGTTGCTCGGAGAATTCCCTCCAATGTACTTTGACCAGTCCCATAACGATTATCAAAAAGATGCTTGGTGTCAGCATCATTAACAGCAATGACCGGATAACGAAGTTGACCTGCTTTTGCCATGCTTTTTAAACGAACGACACCGGTTGTTGTCTCTTCAGTTCCACCAATAACCTGAGTCATTGCAGAGCCACCTTTTTGGTGAAGAGTTGATACCAAGTCCGCACCATCGTCCATAGTAATCTGAGGATTGGTTTCTAAAACTTGGTCGATATGCTGATAATAGGTTTCACGGTCTTCCCCGCATATAGCAAAGACCTTCATTCCAAAATCCTTCACTAATGAGGCGGCAATTTCATCCTGAGTGCTGAGGGGATTCGAAGCACAAAGAGCAACGTTGGCACCACCTTCTCTTAAGGTAATCATAAGAACAGCAGTTTCTGAAGTCACGTGCAAACAAGCAGCAATCCGAATTCCTTCTAAAGGTTTCTCTTTCTTCCATTGGGCTGCTATCCCTGAAAGAACCGGCATTTCACGACGAACCCACTCAATTTTTTTCCTTCCTGCTGGTGCAAATTCAATTTCTTTAATATGGTACTCCATTCTCGGCTCCTCTTACATCCCGGCTAAATCTTGCAGGATCTCAACCTTATCAGTCTTTTCCCAAGTAAAATCAGGATCATTTCTTCCAAAATGCCCATAGGCAGCAGTCTTCTTGTATATCGGTCTTCGAAGACGAAGATCACGAATAATTGCTCCTGGTCTTAAATCAAAGGTCTTTTTGATAATATCTAAAATCTCTCCATCAGAAATCCTACCGGTTCCAAAAGTATCTACTGAAATTGAAACCGGCTTTGCTACACCAATAGCATAAGCAACCTGGATTTCACATCTATCGGCAAGACCAGCAGCTACAATATTTTTAGCTACATATCGAGCAGCATAGCTGGCTGAGCGATCGACTTTGGTTGGATCTTTGCCAGAGAAGCATCCTCCTCCATGGCGTCCAATCCCACCATAGGTATCAACAATTATTTTTCGACCGGTTAACCCCGTATCTCCCTGGGGTCCACCAATCACAAAACGACCGGTTGGATTCACCAAAAACCGAGTTTGGCTATTGATATATTCAGCTGGAATCACCGGACGAACAACTTCTTCCACCAAATTCGTTTCAATTGTTTGGTGGCTAATATCAGGATGATGTTGCGCGGCAATGATAATGGTATCAATATGCTGCGGTATCCCATCGACATAATTAACCGTCACTTGAGTCTTTCCGTCGGGACGTAGGTATGGAAAAATTCCTTTCTTTCTGACCTCCGATAAACGATAAGCCAAGCGATGAGCCATAGCAATTGGGAATGGAAGCATTTCTACTGTTTCATTGGTAGCATACCCAAACATCAATCCCTGATCACCAGCACCTAAAGAAAGGTCTTCATCCTCGGTTATTTCGCCTAATTTTGATTCAAGACATTTATTGACCCCTAAAGCAATATCGGGTGATTGTTCATCAATGGCAGTAAGAACGGAACAGGTTGCATAATCAAATCCAAATTTAGCCCGAGTATATCCAATTTCACGAATGGTTTCTCTTGCGACGCGTGGAATATCGACATAACATGAGGTACTGATTTGTCCTGCAATCATCACCAATCCAGTTGCAACCAAAGTTTCAACAGCAACACGTCCTTTGGTATCTTGTTCGTAAACCGCATCCAGGATGGCATCCGAAATTTGATCTGCCATTTTATCGGGATGGCCCTCGGTTACTGACTCCGACGTTATTTGATATTTTTTTCCTGGCATTTCTTGACCTCCCTTTTTATACCGACTTCATTTTTTATAACCAATTTTAAAACTGCTCCCTTTTTCATTACCTCATTGTCATTGCCGGTTCTCGTTTTAATACAATGAACCTCTTCATATTTTTCCGATGGGGTTCACTTCAGTTGTGATGAGAACTCGAAGTTGTAAAATAACATATTTTTTAGTGCAATGTCAATCTATTTCACTGAACTTATCAATCTGCAATTCTTTTGAATAAACCAAATGGGCGTTTCTCCATAACTTTTCTAACTGATAATATTGCCTTTCTTCCTCTCGAAAAATATGAACGATCACATCGCCGTAATCCATAAGAATCCATTCACCTCCATCCAACCCTTCTATATGAAAGGGTTGAACTGAGTAAGAGTCCAAAGTCTTCTTTATTTCCTCGGCAATGGTTTTCGTCTGGATAAAAGTCGCAGCGCTTCCAATAATCCAGTAATCAGCTACCGGAAAAACGTCTCTCAAGTCAAGGATTATAACATCTTGCATCTTCTTTTCATGAGCGACTCCCAACACAATTAAACATTTTTCTTTAGGATTCATTCGGCTGTTCCTCAACTCTTTTTTCTTTGAGAAAGAATTCGGTAATTAATTTTTTTGAAGCCTCTAAATCTGGTTCCCAATAACTAACCCCCTTTATATAGGCTGCTTCTCCCGGCATCATATCGGTTATCATTACTCTTGCGTCAATCTCTTTAAACCAAAGTCCTAAATTAATAAGTTCTTCGTTGGAAAAATTCGTGACTAAAGCTTGACGGAGCTCCTGAATAATTTGTGGCATTTTTGGAAGATTTAAGGGATTATCAATCTCATGAAATAAAGCCTGAAGAAAAATTTGTTGTCGCTTAATTCGACCAATATCTCCCAACTTATCATTACGATATCGAACATATTGTAAGGCTTTATCACCCTTCAAACGTTGTTTACCAGCTGTAATATTGATCACTAAATCCTGAGCTCGATCGGCATATTTCATATCATGTTCAACATCAATTTCAACTCCACCCAACAAATCAATAACTTTTTCAAATCCTTGATAATTGATTTCTACTGTGTACGGGATATTGATGTCTAAACTTTTTTCAATCGTTTCCTTGAGTAACTTTATTCCACCTTTGGCATAAGAGTGGTTAATTTTATCATATCCATTTCCTGGGACTTCAACCCTGGTATCCCGTGGAATTGAAAATAAAAGGACCTCTTCACTCTTGGTGTTTAGACAAACCAAAATTATAGTATCACTCCGTAAGGGTTTAATGCTATCTTGTCCAACTACTAAAATTGTGGTACTTTCTGGTTGAGCATAACCCATTACCGTTTGTACCAATTTATTCCGCACATTATGATTGCTCAAACCAAAAAAAAGGATCCCACCCAAGATAAATCCGATGGCTAAATATACATATTTATAGCTTTTCTTTCTTCTGTGTTTTGCCATTTATTTCCTCTATGCAGATTGCAACCGTTTTATTCCAAGCTTCTAAACTGGCTGGATAAATTATTTTATGAGTTGCAAGTAAGTAATTCACTTTTAAGGATAATACTTTCATAAAAGCTTCTTGAAGTCCAATTTGTAAAGCTTGACGAATTGTATCACTTTCTCGGAAGCGACGTCCACTTTCTGACAAATCAGCAACAAAAAGTATTTTATCAAAATTATTCATATCTTCACAGGCAGTTGCGTGCCAACACACCGCTCGAAGAATTGCATAGTCGGTTATGCCAAACCGATCGGAGATAAATTGTGGACCTGCAAAGGCATGAAAAATCGCTGGAATGGAATAACCAATTGGAAGAAAATAGGGTGGCAGATACCGAACCATCTCCTGAATAGAAAGAGCTCTGGCTGAATCATGGAGAAGGCCGGCAAGATAAGATTTTTCAGGATCTTCACCAAAATGAACGGCTAAATTCCTGGCTTCCTCGGCAACCCGAATTGAGTGATTGAATCGTAAGGGAGAAATCATACTTTGCAGCTGCTTCAAAATATATTCAGTCATTGATATAAAGTCCATTTTTTCTAATATAGTTTTCAACTGCTTCAGGAACCAAGTATTTAATTGATTCTCCTCTTTTTACCCGGCGCCGAATTTCCGACGAGGCAATTGCCAATGCAGATACTTCTATCATCTTCACCTTCTGTCGATATTTTTCTTCCATACTCACCATTTTATAACCAGGTCGAGTTGCTGCAACAAATGTACATAATCGGAAAAGTTCGTCAGGATTATTCCAACTTGAAATCTGGGCAAAAGCGTCAGCTCCAGTAATAAAGTATATTTCGCTTTCATTTCCCCAAAATTCACGGAAATATCGAAGAGTATCAACTGCATAAGAAGGTCCAACCCGTTCTAATTCAACTCGGGAAACTCGAAAATAAGGGTTGGTTATAGTTGCTAACACTACCATTAAATATCGATGTTCAGGGTTGGTTATAGTCTGCCCAACCTTATGAGGTGGTCGTGCTGAAGGAACAAAGACCACCTCGTCCAACTGAAAATAATCTCTCACTTCTTCAGCAGTCACTAAATGTCCTAAGTGAATTGGATCAAAAGTACCACCCATAATACCTTTTTTCATTGAAACATATCTCTCCTTCAAGTATCGGGTTCAATCTTTCTCTTTTCTTTTTTCCTATGATTGCCGAATCTGCCCAGTTCCATAGATAATATACTTTGTCGTGGTTAATTCTTGCAATCCCATTGGTCCCCGGGCATGGAGTTTCTGAGTACTAATACCAATTTCTGCACCCAAGCCAAATTGTTCTCCATCTGTAAAACGGGTTGAAGCATTGACATAAACAGCCGCAGCATCAATCTTATCCAAAAAATCCCTGGCATTTGTATAGTTTTCGGTGATTATTGATTCAGAATGACGGGTTCCATAGGTGTTGATGTGCTCAATGGCTTCATTCAGATTTTTAACTACCTTCACTGCTAAAATTAAATCAAGATATTCTGTTTTCCAATCTTCCTCGGTCGCAGAGATTAAATCAGGAAGAATTTGGCAAGCTTGTTCACAGCCTCGAATTTCTACTCCGGCTTGCTTCAAAGTTGTTACGATTTGGGGGAGAAAAACCCGGGCAATATCTTGGTGAATTAACAAGGTTTCTGCTGCATTACAAACACTAGGCCGTTGAGTCTTCGCATTCACTACGATCTTTTCTGCCATCCCTAAATCAGCATCCTTATCAACATAAACATGACAATTCCCAACACCGGTTTCAATAACTGGAACTTGAGAATGAATCACAACATTTTGAATTAAACCAGCACCCCCACGTGGAATAGCGACATCAATATATTCTCTCATGGCCAGCAGCTGAGCAATGTCATCATGACTGGTACTTTCAATGAGTTGAACTGAATCTTCAGGAAGAGAACATTGGCGGAGAGATTCACGAGCTAAATGGGTCAAAAACCGGTTCGAATTGAGGGTGGAACTACTTCCCCTTAAAATTAAAGCATTCCCAGATTTAATTCCTAACCCGATACTATCGATGGTCACATTGGGTCGAGCCTCATAAATAATCGCCAAGACTCCTAAGGGTACCCTCACTTTGGTTACAACTAAACCATTTGGCCTCTTCCACCCGGATATGACTTCCCCAACCGGATCGGAGAGGATTGCTACCTGTCTTAAACCATCTGCCATTCCTTGGATTCTTTTTTTATTGAGGATCAAACGATCAATGAACCCAGGTTTCATATGGTTCTCAACAGCTATTTTGACATCTTTTTGGTTTTCACTTTCAATCCGAGATTGTTCTTCTTCTAAACATTGAGCCAGAACCGTTAGAAAATCATTTTTTTTCTGGGTTGAGGTAGTAGCCAGCTGTTGAGCGGCTTTTTTTGCTTTTTGAGCTTGAATTTTTAAATCTTCAACCATTCTCTTTCTCCTCCTGATTAAATAACACTAAGTTATCAACATGAATCACTTCAACGTTTATCTCTTGATTAAAAAAAACTTCTTGTAGTTCCGTCGTATGTAAACCACGAATTTTTTTTAATTCAGTTGAGGAAAAGTTGACCAAACCTTTGGCAACTGCTCGGCCTTTTTCATTAACAACTTCAATACAATCACCCGCATCAAAGACTCCTTCCACTCCCCTGATCCCTGCTGGTAATAAGCTTTTATTTCTCATGAGGGCTAAATTGGCTCCCTCGTCGATAATAACCCGTCCCCGGGTCATCATTCCAAAAGCAATCCAACGTTTCCGGTTTTTGAGAATTTTAGTCTGAGGGTAAAAAAAAGTTCCAACCTCATCACCGGCAAATATTCTTTGAATGATAGAAAAATCTTTCCCTAAAGCCAGGATGACTCCTATGCCTGAAAAGGTAGCCATACGACTGGCCATAATTTTGCTTTTCATCCCACCGGTTGAAATATTACTCCCCTCCTGACCAGCCATTTTCTCAATACTCTCATCTATTCTCTCTACTTCTTTGATAAGAATAGCATTCGAATTTTTTTTAGGATCCGCTGTAAACAACCCTTCGATGTCAGAAAGGATAATAAGAAGCTGGGCATTAATAAGTGAAGCGACCAAAGCTGATAAGCGATCATTATCACCGAACTTTAATTCTGCGATAGCAACGGTGTCATTCTCGTTAACGATTGGCAGCACATTTAAATCGAGAAGTGTCTGAAATGTATTACGGGCATTAAGATATTTATGTCGATTATGAACGTCTTCAGGTGCCAACAATATCTGGGCGACCGGTATACCAATTTGTGAAAAAACTTGACAATAATTCTGCATAAGAATACCTTGCCCCACTGCTGCCATTGCTTGTTTGAATGGAATATCGCCTCTTTTCCGATTTAATCCTAATCGGCTCATTCCGCAAGCCATGGCTCCTGAGGTCACTAAAATGACTTTTTTCCCACTTTGACGAAGCTGATGAATGTTTTGGGCTAATTCTTCTAAACGGGATATTTCTAAAACAAAATTTTTAACCAATAGGGAACTCCCGACTTTAATCACAATGACTTGGCTATTTTTAATAAAATCAATTCGCTTCATTGGATTGTGAAGATGCTCGTTGGAAAATGATTTAAGCGGATTCAAGGCGTTTCCCACTCCAAATAAAATGCCAGGTCCCGATCTCAATGATTGATCCAGGTTGAATGGCAGAAAAATATTTTAGAAAGTTCGCATCGGCTAACTTTTGATTTAAAATGGCACATGCGTTTTCAGCATTCCAATCGATTTCAGTAACTAATCGATCCAGAAAAGGTGTTGAAAATCGATAATGTCGAGGGGAGGTAGGATTCAATACCGTATTTTTGGAAAGAGAAGGAATGTCTTCGGAATAAATTTCAGGAGCATTTTTTAAATATTCAATTATCGCATCCAGTAACTGGTGAATTCCCTCCTTGGTAATGGAAGAAATACCAAAGACAGGAATTCCTTGTTGTTCAAAGGTGGTTTTAAACTCATGAAAAGCTTGAGCAGCTGGTGGAAGATCAAGCTTGGTCGCTACGACAAAAAAAGGTTTGGCTGCCAAAGAAGAACTATAAGCTTCAAACTCTCGACGAAGAGTCAAAAAATCGTCATATGGATTGTTTTCAGAATAGTATTGGGATAAGTCCACGCAATGGAGGATTAATCGCGTCCTTTCTATATGGCGCAAGAATTCTAAACCTAAACCGGCACCATGGCTGGCACCTTCAATAATTCCCGGGACATCAACCATAACAAACTGTTGGTCACGATGATTCACAACGCCAAGATTTGGATGAAGGGTCGTAAATGGATAATCAGCAATTCGAGGTTTGGCAGCACTTACCACAGAAAGAAGTGTTGATTTTCCAGCATTCGGGAATCCACTAATGCCGACGTCAGCTATGAGTTTCAATTCTAAACGAATCTCTCGCATTTCGCCTGCTTCTCCCTTTTCGGCAATACGGGGACTTTGATTAGTCGATGTGGCAAATGAACTATTCCCTCGACCTCCTCGACCACCTCGGGCAATGATGACTTCTTGCTTATCTTCGGTCAAATCGGCTATGATTCGATTGTCTTTTTGATCAAAAATTTGGGTACCGACAGGAACAACTAAGATTGCATCAACTCCATCTTTTCCAAATTGATTCTTCCCTTTGCCCGGTTGGCCATTTGATGCTTCGTAGACCTTCTGTAAGGCAACATCGTACAAAGTCTTTTTTTGTGATGAAGCAATAACAATAACATCCCCTCCTTTTCCACCATTTCCACCTGCTGGCCCACCTCGAGGGATATATTTTTCTCTTAAAAAACTGATCGCACCATCACCACCACGACCAGCACGAACTTTTAAAACGACCTGATCAATAAACAATTCAACACCCCAAGACCTGAATCAAATATTCGGTTCTCCAATTATTATTTAAAAAATGGTTGGTTCCTAAAAAAGAAGAACTTCCTAATTTGACCTAACACCAACTATGAAGCCTGAGAAGGCATTTCAGAGAGAATTGAAACGTATTTCCTCCCTGCTTTTTCTTGATAAACAACGTATCCATCTTGAAGAGCAAAAAGGGTATAATCCTTAGCGGTCCCTACATTGATCCCTGGTTTAATTTTTGTTCCTCGCTGTCGAATAAGAATGTTACCAGCTAATACGTATTGACCACTAAATTTTTTCACACCTAATCTCTTAGCGTTACTATCGCGACCATTTTTTCCACTTCCGCCTGCTTTCTTATGCGCCATGGTGAATAGAACCTCCTTAAGAATTAATATTCTATTGACTGAATTTTAATGAGAGTCATTGGTTGGCGATGGCCAATTAATCGACGGTATTTTACCTTTGGTTTGTATTTAAAAACCATCACTTTTTTAGATTTTCCGTTTCTGAGTATCATGCCTTTCACTTTGGCTCCTTCCACATAGGGATGTCCAACCACAACGTTGTCTTGATTGCGAATGAATAAAACTCGTTCAAAAATGACTTGACCTTTTAAATTCCCTTGATAACTATCCAGCTGGATGATTGAGCCTTCTTGGACTGGATATTGTTTTCCACTGGCTTCAATTAGAGCGAACATACACATCTCCTCCATTCTTCCTAAGTTATGATTCTATCCTGAAAATAAATGAGTAAGTAAAAAGTGATGAAACAAAAAAGAGAAAGGCACACCCCCCTGAATCCCCCCTCAATGGGGGAATAAAATCAACAATTCCCCTCCGTGGAGGGGTGCCGCTTTCGCGGCGGGGAGG
>JAAYUT010000347.1 GCA_012517485.1 Candidatus Atribacter fermentans | reverse complement strand
CGCAGAGGACGCTCCTCGCAATGACGGAGTAGGAATAATTCAAATCCCACTAACCCCCTTTTTGAAAGGGGGATAACGATTCCTGAGTCAGTATTTTTCATCCTCATCCTCTCCTTCTCCCATCAATGGAGAAGGTGCATATTCCTATTCCCCTAAACAGGTTCCAGTTGAACGAGCAAGTTTCAATAAAGAATGATCCAAAGGTATGGTTTTAAGCTTTTCAATGGCTTTTTTTATCGGAACTGGCTTAATTTCATTGCCTCGCAAAGCTGGAAACAATCCAAATTGTTCTTGAGCGACTAGATCCACTGCCGCTGTTCCAAAACGACTGGCGAGTACTCGATCATAGGGAGTTGGAGAACCACCTCTCAATAAATGACCAAGAATAACTGCCCGAGTTTCAATGCCAGTTTTTCCCTCGATCTGTTCACTAATAACATGTCCAACTCCGCCCAAGCGAATTTGGTCATGACTCTCTTCCACTTTCCGTAACACAGTAAAATCTCCACCTTGAGGTTTTGATCCCTCGGCAACAACTACGATGCTAAACTTTTTCCCCGCAGCTATTCGTTTACGAATAAAAGTGCAAATATTTTCAATATCATAAGGAATTTCAGGAATGAGAATGACATCACCACCACCAGCTATTCCAGAATACAACGCAATCCATCCAGCATACCGGCCCATTACTTCTACCACCATAACTCGATGATGGGCTTGAGCAGTAGTATGAAGTCGATCAATCGCATCGGTAGCAACCCATACTGCAGAGTCAAAACCAAAAGTAAAATCGGTTTCCGACAAGTCATTATCGATGGTTTTTGGAACTCCCACTATGTTTAAACCTTTTTGAATAAACCTATCTGAGATATGGAAAGTCCCGTCACCTCCAATAGTAATGAGAGCCTGCAATCCCATGGAGTGATAATGATCTATTACTTCTTGAGACAAATCTTTGAAACAAAGCTTTCCATATTCGGTGCAAGGATATTTGAAAGGATTGGCTTTATTAGAAGTTCCCAAGATTGTTCCACCCAAGGGCATAATTCCCGACACATCATTATATTGGAGAGTTCTCCATCTTCCTTCAACTAACCCTTCAAAACCATCAAAAATCCCGTATATTTCCATTTGGTAATCTAATATTGCTTTTTTTACCACAGCATGAATCACGGCATTAATACCTGGACAATCACCACCAGCACTGAGTACTCCAATTCGATGTATAGACATTTTCAAATCACCTCTCTAAAATTGCAACCGCTCGTGTGAAACTGCTATCAATTCCTTCCACTCGATAAGGAAAGGCAAACAATATGAAAGGAGTTACTGTGATTTGATCTAAGTTGTCCAAACCTTCGATAAGCAAAATATCCTGCGCCATGAGGATTTGATGAAAATTCCGGGTTTTTTCAACGGTTTTTCCAAGATGAAAATAAGTATCAATTCCAACCATTTTTACTCCATGATCGCGAAACCAAACACCTGCTTCAGGAGAAAAAGAAGGGAGCAATTCTCGTTTTCCAGTTTGTTTCACTTTTTTCATATTCTCTTTATCACAATTTCGTCCAATAACAATATCACCTTTTTCAATTCTTTGTCCCAATTGACTTTCAAGAAGGTCATTGGTCACTTCATCAT
>JAAYUT010000043.1 GCA_012517485.1 Candidatus Atribacter fermentans | reverse complement strand
AGTAGATTTTATTTCGCGTATTTTTTGAATTTCTTTAAGAAGCCTTTCCCCTATTTCACGGCTATCCTCAACTTCAACCAAAAGAATAAGATCAAAAGGACCCATCACTCGGTCTATCCGAATAACCCACGGATACAAGGCTAACTCTTTTTTAACAAGCTGTGCTTTGCCTGATTGAACCTGGAGAAGGAGGTATGCTTGAACGACCATAGTTTTCTCCTTAATACCTGAAAATAAAGTAAAAGTACGTTTTTATAAAAAAAGAAACCCGCCTTGAATGAATCTCAAAATTTAAATCGACAAAATTGATATTAAATTTCACCTTAGCAACGATTTTACCCGTGGTTATTCATAAAAGACATTCACTTTTTAAGTTTTTCTATTATAACATGGAACCAATTCCTGTGGAATTTATGCTATCGGGAATAAGATAGTGAAACTGACTTAAATTCAGTGATTAAAAGTGTTACAATAACACTTGTTTTATTTCGATCAGTAGAAAATAAAAAGGCAGAGAACCCGGGAAAGGATGATGAAGATATGAAAAAGAATAGGATGGGGAAGCTCGATCTACTTGTTACCGAGTTTTGCTTTGGAGCGCTTCCTATGGGACCTCTTCAAGCCAATATTCCGATAGATTACGGAGCCCACTTAATTCGGAAAGCCTGGAATCATGGAGTAAACTTTTTTGATACTGCTGAAAGTTATCAAACCTACCCATACCTGCAAAAAGCATTAATTGATTGCCCAGAGGCTATTATAGCCACCAAATCTACTGCATCAACCTATGAAGAAATGGAAAAAAGCATTTTTAAGGCTCAAAAGGAATTAGGCCGATCTCTAATCAATATTTTTCATTTACATGCAGCTCGTGCAACACCAGCTGTTTTTGAAGAAAGAAAAGGTGCATTTGAATGTTTAAAAGACTATAAAAAGAAGGGTATAGTTCAAGCTATTGGAATATCAACCCATGCTGTTGATGTTGTTGAAAAAGCTGCAGAAGTATCAGATATTGATATTATTTTCCCAATTATTAATATCGATGGAATGGGTATTATTAGAGGAAATACTTCAACCATGGTGAAAGCTATCCAAAAAGCTTATTTGAGGGGAAAAGGAATTTATGCCATGAAAGTCCTCGCTGGTGGTCATTGTATTGATCGTCTAGTTGATGCTATCGAATTTGTACGTAATATTAGAGAAATTAGTTCAATTGCAATAGGTGTGGTAAAAGAGGTCGAGTTAGATTTTCATCTCCTCCATTTTAATCAACAATCAATTCCTCAAGAACTCCTAAATCAATGCTTGGACCGAAAACAGAAAAAACCGGTTATCCTTAATTTTTGCCGGAAATGCCGAATATGTTCAGAAACCTGTCCTTCAGGGGCTATTACCATGGGATCTGATCGTCCTTTAATCAACTATGAAAAATGCTTAGCATGTGGGTATTGTTTACCGGTATGCCCCGAATTCAATATACGTTTTGCCTAAACTTATACTCATTCTTTATTACGAAATATGTTGAATATTCTCATCCTGAAAAGTGTACAAAGTTATTTTGGATAGGCGTTCATACTCCTTATCGAGGAGGCATTCAAGGGGGTTGTGCCTTTGTCTTTTCTGTTAGACCGCTTTTCACTCGTTCCAATATTTTCAGGATAAAATGACTTTAGGTTTATCAAAACCATTGAATGTCGTAGCCGAAGCCCACGAATAGGCACCAATATTGGGAACGAATACCAAATCATCCAGTTCCATTTCTGGCATCATAACTCCATCGGCAATAACGTCAATTGAATCACATGTCGGTCCTGCTAAAATACATGGATATTTTTCAGTATCATCTTTCAGAGTATAAAATTCAAAAATCGATTTATCAAAAGGTATGGCTGAAAATGTCCCATAATAACCATCGTCTAAATAATACCAGTTTTTCCCTGAACGTTTAGCTCGTCCAATGACTTTTGAAATTAACAATCCGGCACTTCCAACCAAACTCCTTCCTGGTTCGGCAACAAACGTGCAATCTCTGCCAAAGTACTCTAACAATAAAGGAGTCAATGTTTTACCCATAGATTCAACACTGACTTCATTATTTTGTGTTTGGTAAACCTGAAGCGGAAAGCCGCCTCCAATATCGACGATAGTAAGATGAATTCCCTTGATTGCTGCCTGTTCAAAAATTTGAACCACTAATTTAAGAGAAGCAATATAATTTTCCACATTGGTGCAGGGAGAGCCTACATGAAAACTGATACCAATAGGATTCAAACCGGCATCCCTTGCTTGGAGCAACAAATCCAGTGCTTCTTGTGGTTCAGCACCAAATTTATAAGATAAATTTATTCGACTCCCAACCGATGGAGTTTTAATTCTCAATATAACCGATGCCTCGGGATAAACTCGCGCTATTTTACCAATTTCGTCAAAATTGTCGTAAGTCATGCGAGTAATCCCATTTTCTTTAGCAAACCGGATACCCTTTTTTCTTTTAATCGTATTAGCAAATATCAAGCGCTGAGGAGAAATACCATAGCTTAATACCAGTTGAATTTCTTGAAGAGAAGCAACATCAAACGAAGAACCAATTTCCCCTAAAACCTGGATAATATAAGGATGAGGATTTGCTTTCAAGGCATAATAAATTTCAACTCCTGGGAAAAAAGACCGAAAGGCTTGATAATTATCTATTAATTTTTCTCGATTAATAATAAAAAGCGGAGTATCATGCTGTTCAATCAAAGAATCAATTTGGTCATAACTTAATCCAAATACACTGGTTGAAAGGTTATTTCTCTCCAAAAATAATCAACTCCTGTTATTTAAATTATGGAAAACAAACTCACAAATTTGAAGCAAAAAAACGATCTCTCTTAGGGGATAAATTTTGTATCAATGCACAAGAAGCTCTCGTTCTGACAATTGTGAAGTATAATCTTTCAACATCAGATTTTCAATAGCTTATATCCATCGAGCCAACAAAATTTTTTAGATTTGATATGCTGGCTCGATGGAAAAGTTATCTATTTTTAATACTTAGAACTTTAACTTATTGACTTACCGGAATTTCTCCCTCTACTCCCTCAACAAACCATGAAAAAGATAAAATTTCTTGATCAGACATTTTCTGCCCTTCTGCTACTTTTTCATTTCCATTTTGGTCTTTGATTGGACCCCAAAAAACATCCCAGGTTCCATTGATTATTTTCTCCTGTTCTTCACGAACCAAGTTTTTCACTTCCTCTGGTACGTTCTGACTAAAGGGTGTGAGTTTGACTATACCAGTTTCCATCCCCCACCAACTCTCTTCGGATTTCCAGGTTCCTTCTATGACCTTTTTTACAACATCAATATAGATCGTTGACCAGTCCCAAACTGATGAAGTAAGACATTTCGTCGGCGCATAATTGGACATATCATTGTTATAACCAATAACATATACACCTGACTCTTCAGCAGTTTGTGGAGTTGATCCAGAATCGGCATGCATACCAATCACGTCTGCTCCCGCATCTATAAGTGCTTTGGTAGCTTCTTTTTCTTTTCCCGGGTCAAACCAAGAATAAAGCCAAACAACCTTTACTTTCGCTTCTGGGTTCACTTTCCGAACCCCTAAGGTAAAAGCATTAATCATACGGATTACTTCAGGAATCGGATGAGCTGCCGGAAAACCGATTATATTGCTCTTCGTCATGCTTCCCGCTACCAATCCGGATAAGTAACGAGCCTGATACATTCTCCCAAAATAGACACCGACATTATCTGCCGTTTTGTATCCCGAGCAATGCATGAAAATAACGTCGGGGTACTTTTTCGCAACTTCTATGACTTGATCCATATACCCAAATGAAGTTGCAAAAACCAACTTTGCCCCATTTCGAACAAATTGTTCCATAACTCGAGCACAATCTGGTCCCTCAGGAACTGATTCGGCATACATCGTCGTGACTCCAGGGAAAGCTTTTTCGATAGCTTGCCGTCCTTGATCATGCATATAACTCCATCCACCGTCTCCTACTGGCCCTACAAAAACAAATCCAATCTTAAGGTCTTCTGCAGGAATTGGATTAAAAGCCAAAGCAACTGATCCGATGATGAAAATAATGACCAAAACAAATAACCATACCCAATTCTTCATTTTCTTATGACACTCCCTTTCTCAATATAATAAATGAGTAGTAAAGAAATTATACTTGATATTTATTAATTTTATTCACTTTCCTCACGAAAATAGGGTTGTCCCAAAAAAGCTGGGGCTCCAAATAGGATGCCCTTACCTTTTCCAATTGAAATAAAAATAAGAACACTTACGGTAAGAAGATAGGGAAGCATGAGAAGTAAGGAGGTTGGAATCGTCGTACCTGAAGCTTGGAGTCTTAATTGAAAAGCTTCTACCCCCCCAAAAAGATAAGCTCCTAAAGCAGCTCGGGTTGGATTCCAGATTGCGAATATGACCAGTGCTACAGCAATCCAACCCCTTCCTGCAGTCATTGATTCAGCCCACATTTTATTATAAGCCACTGAGAGATAAGCTCCACCTAAGGCAATGATACCGCCACCAATAAACACCGCTAAATATCGAATTCGATTGACGTTTAATCCCATTGCATCAGCAGCTCTCGGACTATCGCCTACTGCTCGTAGGTTTAAACCTATCCGGGTCGAAATGAAAAACCATGTTAGAAAAATGATTAAGAAAAAAGAACAATATACCAGCGGGTCATGATTAAAAAAAATTTGACCAAGAATAGGAATTCGGTTTAAAACTGGAAAGGGAGTTTTCAATAAACCTGGAATGGTCTTACCAATAAAGGCTTTCCCCATAAGGGAACTGACCCCCGTTCCAAATATTGTCATTGCTAAACCGCTTACCACTTGGTTACCTTTTAGTGTAATAGAAATAAAACCATGGATGAGAGTTAAAAAAGCTCCCACAAAAAAAGCACCCATAATCCCTAACCAAGGATTCCCACTTGATAAAGTTATTGAAAAACCAGTCAGAGCTCCTATGAGCATTATTCCTTCTAATCCGAGGTTTAATATCCCAGACTTTTCAGTAATAATTTCTCCTAAAGTGGCAAATAAAATGGGAGTACCACTGCGCACGGCTGCTGCCAGAATGGAAATAATCATCTCCATTTAGTCTTCATCTCCTCTGATAAGCTGGATTCGATAATTTCGAAAATATTCTCCTCCTAAAACAAAAAACAATATTAATCCTTGTAATACCATGGTACTTGCTATGGGTAATCGCATTACAATTTGAAGACTTTCGCCCCCAACCTGAAGGGCGCCAATTAAAAAAGAAACCAACATAACCGAAATAGGATTTAAGCGAGCCAGCCAAGCGATAATAATTGCAGTAAACCCAAATTCTGCAGTAAAACCATGCTGTAAGCGTCCTTGCAAACCTGAAACCTCTCCCATACCGGCTATACCAGCTATAGCTCCGGATATAAACATGATCAGGACAATATATCTTAAATAATAAATACCAGCATATTGAGCGGCTTTAGGATTTTCACCAATAACCCGTATTTCATATCCCCAACGGGTATAACGCAAAATAAACCAAAATAAAATTGCAAAAAAAATAGCAATAAATAATCCATAATGGATTCTGGTTCCAACAAAAACTGGAAGCCGGGCTGCCTCTGGAAAAGGAGCAGTCATGGGAAAACCTAAGCTACCCGGATCTTTCCATGGTCCATAAATAAAATAATCCGCCAGGTGGATGGCGATATAATTTAACATTAAGGTAGTTATGGTTTCGTTTACATTCCAACGGGCTTTTAAATATCCTGCTATAGCAGCCCAACCACCACCAGCAACGCCAGCAAATAGAAACATAATAACAAACATGATCCAACGATTATCTACATATAAGTATCGAACTACCGCAGTTGTTGCCAAAGCTCCTAAAAAAATTTGGCCAGCAGCACCGATATTCCAAAGGGTTGCCTTAAAAGCCAAAGTAACTGCAATACCTGATAAAGTTAAGGGAATGGTTTTTACTATGGTTTCACTTATTCCATACCAATCACCAAAGGCGGTTTGAAACATTTCTCGATAAGCCTGAAATGGAGATACTTTGAGAAAGATTAAAAAAATTGACCCGCTAAGCAGAGCTAATAAAACTGATATCAAAGGGAAGAAAATACTTAACAACCAGGAAGGTGAAGTTCGTTTTTCAACACGAAAAGAAATACTCATGCAGAAACCTTCTGTATATTTTTCAGTGGTGTGCCTGCCATCATCAAACCCAAAACCTCAGGGGTTATCTCCTGTGGTTTGTCAATAACCCCCATGATTTCTCCCTTACATATGACAGCTAATCGGTCACTTAATGATACTAATTCTTCTATGTCTTCAGAAATTAAAAGAACTGCAGCTCCCTGGTCTCTCTTTTTTAATATTTGTTCCCGAACAAATTTTGTCGCTGCAACATCAAGACCCCAGGTAGGATGCATCGCAAGAATCACTTGGGGTGAATCACTGAGCTCTCTTCCCAACATTAATTTTTGCAGATTTCCCCCAGAAAGATTTTTTACCGGAAATCGAACATGAGGAACAGTAATATCAAATTTACGAACTAAATGATTGGCATAGCGATCAACTTCTCGCCAATTAATGAATGACCCTTTAGAAATAGGGTCTTTCCAATATTTCTTTAAAATTGCATTTTCATCGACCATCATATTTGGAATTAAACCAACGCCACGCCGGTCAGCTGGAATATAGCGAAGCCCTTTTTTTATAAAATGTCGAGGCGGTCGATTGGCAAGCTCTTGCTGATTGATTTTTATTGTTCCTGACTCAATCCTTCTTAACCCTGATAGGGCTTCACATAGTTCCTGTTGGCCATTTCCTGCTACACCGGCTAGCCCCAACACTTCTCCTCGATAGATCTGTAAGGAAAGGTCTCGAATGACTTGAAATCCCCGATCACCACGAACTCTTAGGTTTTGAATATCAAAAACTAAAGAGCCTGCAGAAATTGGCTGTTTTTGAATCGAGAAAACAAATTTCTGGCCCATCATCATCTCCGCCAATTTCTCCTTGGTTGTTTCACTGGTAAGAACTGACCCCACCTTTTCTCCTTTTCGAAGAATGGTGATTCGGTGTGATAAACTCATTACTTCATCTAATTTATGAGAAATAAATATGATTCCATATCCTTCTTTTGCCATACGGGTAAGCATTTTAAATAAATTTTGGCTCTCTTGGTGAGTTAATACTGCCGTTGGTTCATCAAGAATCAGTAATTTTGCCTTCCGATAGAGCATTTGTAAAATAGCCACCCTTTGTTGCTCCCCAATTGATAATTGCCAGACAAAAGACATTGGATCGATTTGAAGACAGTATTTTTCTGATAACTCCTGTATTTGTCTTTTTATTTCTGGTTTAGGAAGAATTTGAGGAATATCATTTAAGCCTAAAATCATGTTTTCCCAGACAGTTTGTCCAGGAATAAGCATAAAGTGCTGATGAACCATCCCAATACCAGCGCGGATAGCGTCAAAGGGAGAACGAAAATCACATTTTTGGCCCTGAATAAAAATAGTACCGGAATCGGGACGATAAAGCCCATATAAGATATTCATTAATGTCGATTTGCCAGCACCATTTTCTCCTAAAAGAGCATGTATTTCTCCATATTTTAGGTCAAAATCAATTTTTTGATTGGCTATAACATGACCAAAAGTCTTGGTGATTCCTTTCATTTCAACACCATTCATCAATTCATCCTCCAAATAAACGAACAGGCAATTTCGAAATAATCATTCTACTTTCTGAATTGAATTAAAGCAAAAAGATCTCAAAATTAAAAAACAAAAAACTGGTTTTTTAACTGAGTAGGCTCAATCTTAACCTCTTGAGGAAATAAGACATACTCATGAGCGAATTATATCAAATTTTACCTGTTGAAAAAAACCTTTATATTTATTAATATTGCACAAGCATTAATCGTCAATAATAACCTTTTAAAATATTTTGACGTTAAAAAGGAGAGCGATAGATCATGAAGCACACTATAACTCTTATACCAGGAGATGGCACCGGTCCGGAGATCACCGAAACGGTCGTTCGTGTTTTGGAAGCAACAGGTCTCGAGGTTGAATGGGACATCCAGGAAGCTGGATCAGATGTTCTTGAAAAATATGGAACCCCCCTTCCCAATCAGGTTCTTGAGTCAATAAAAAGAAACAAAGTAGCTCTTAAGGGGCCAATTACTACTCCGGTAGGAACTGGTTTTCGCAGTGTGAATGTCGCTCTTCGAAAGGAACTCGATCTTTTTGCTTGTGTGCGCCCTTGTAAAACCTATCCAGGGGTTCGTTCGTACTATCAAAATGTCAACTTAGTGATTATTCGTGAAAATACCGAAGATCTCTATGCAGGTATCGAATTTGAAGTAAATAATGAAATGACGGCTCGCTTAATCCAAACTATCAAAGAAATGAGTCACCATGCAATCCGCCCTGATTCTGGTTTGAGCATTAAACCAATTTCGATATTTGGTTCAAAACGAATTGTAACTTTCGCTTTTGAATATGCTCGTCAGAATAATCGACGAAAAGTTACTGCTGTTCATAAGGCAAACATTATGAAATATTCTGATGGTCTTTTCCTTCAGGTTGCTCGCCAAGTGGCATCGAACTATCCTGATATAGAATTTGAAGATCGTATTGTAGATAATATGTGTATGCAGTTGGTTCAAAAACCAGAACTTTATGATGTATTAGTTCTCCCTAATCTTTATGGGGATATTCTTTCCGACTTAGGTGCCGGTTTAGTTGGAGGATTAGGAGTTGCACCCGGAGCAAATATCGGCACTGATTATGCTGTTTTTGAGCCTACTCATGGAAGTGCTCCCAAATACAAAAATCAAAATAAGGTAAACCCGATTGCCATGATTCTTTCAGGAATGATGATGCTTCAGTATATTGGTGAAAAAGAAAAGGCCCAAAAATTGGAAGAAGCCGTTGCTGAAGTCATTCGAGAAAATCGTTTTGTTACCTATGATATGAAACCATTTTCAGATCAACATCAAGCAGCAAAAACTTATGAAGTTGGAGAAGCCATTATCCGTGTTCTAACCAAATAGTTCTTAAAAAATGATTAAAAGGGGTGACCTTCTTTGAAATATTTGCGGTTTCAAAAACCTGATGTCAACCAGTGGAAATGGGGTATTATTGAAAGTGGGACAAAAATTGAAGAATTTTCCGATTCATATTTTTATTCATTAGAAAAAACGGGTTTTTCTCTTCAACTCAATCAAGCAAAATTAGGGTCACCCACTCTCCCAACCAAAATTGTTGCCGTCGGTTTAAATTATCGTGATCATATTCAAGAATTCGGTCACGAAGTTCCTGATCATCCCATCCTGTTTATTAAGCCATCAACCGCCGTTCTTGAACCGGGAGGAACTATTCTACTTCCCCCTCAATCATGTCAAGTGGATTTTGAAGGCGAGCTTGCAGTTGTAATAAAACATACTGCCTATCAAATAACTGCCTCGGAAGCCCCGGATTATATTCTTGGCTATACCTGTTTTAACGATGTCACTGCACGTGATTTGCAAAGAATAGATGGACAATGGACTCGAGCTAAATCTTTTGATACGTTTGCCCCAATCGGTCCTTGGATAGTCCCCGATTTAAACCCTGATAATCTACAAATCATCACCACAGTGAATGGTATAATTCGACAGCAATCCAATACCAAGCATCTGGTTTTTCCAATATACCAATTGGTTTCATATATTTCTCATATTATGACCTTACTTCCAGGAGACGTTATTGCTACCGGGACTCCTTCAGGAGTTGGACCTTTACAACCAGGAGACCAAGTCGATATAGAAATCGAGGGAATTGGAATTTTAAACAATCTTGTCAGGAAAGCATAGAATATGTATCAGGTTCTCTTAATAATGTTGATACTAATGGGTTTAGGGGTAGTTCTGCAGATTATTAAGATATTCCCTTTAGGAACTGCTCCCCTTTTAAATAAATTTGTTCTATATATATCTTTCCCTTGCTTGGTTTTTCGTTCTTTACAACCAGCAAATATTGAAACCGCCTATTGGAAAATTCCTCCTTTCGCTTTTTTTATTATTACTAGCATTTTTTTACTCGCTTATAGCTGGGGTAAATATGGATTGAAATTCTCTCCATCAAGTAGCGCGAGTTTTGCCATGGGGGCAGCTTTTGGTAATACTGCTTTCCTTGGATATCCCTTTGTAATTGCTTTGTTGGGAGAAAAGGCTCTTCCTCCTGCTATTTTTTTTGATCAAATGGGAAATTTTTTAGTCGTTTATACCGTCGGTGTGACTTTTTGTGTCTATAGTAAGTTCCAAAAGTTTTCTTTTTCCAGTTTCAAAGAAATTTTTAAATTACCGCCTTTTTTGGCTTTTTTTGTTGCTTTAATTCTTAATCAAATCCCAATTCCAACACTAATCATTGATACCATAAATCGTTTAGCTGATACGACTGTTCCGATTATTATGATTGCTATTGGTTTATCACTCTCAATAAAGCAAGTATCACGTCGTTTCGTTCCAATCCTTTATGCTACTTTTATTAAGCTAATATTGCTACCAATAATTTTTTTAATGTTAACTCGATTCATCCATTTTGAATCAGTGATCCAGCAGGTCATGGTTATCCAATCTGCAACTCCTACTCTCATGAGTTCATTTGCTTTGGCTTCACTCTATATGCTTGATACCGAATTGTGTTCAAGCATTATTTTTACAACGACGGTTTTATCTTTTGTGACATTACCATTATGGAACTTCATCCTTCATTATTTCTAATCGAACCCGTAATGGACCAATGGTATAGATATCGTTTTCGGCTATAGCATTTATTAAAACTCGACCATTCAATTGTAAGAGCTGTCGGCTAACATCGGTTAAATTTAGAGCGGATACCGAGCCAATTCTCCCTCTTTGCGGGATAATTCCTTGTTTTACCCCAAGGGTATTTAACTCACTCAAAATTTCAGAAAGAATTTGTTCCACATTACTTTGATCTGGAACGAGAATAATTTCCTTTTGATAAATCAATTGGCCCGCATTAAAGATTTTTTTATTATCATCTAATATAAACCGGGTGATAACTGGCTCTCCCTTCAAGGTATTGAGTGCTGATACAAGACGAATTACCGTCTGGTTTTTTGACATGACTAATTTTTCTAAGGCTTGATCAAAATTATCACCCATTACAAAAACCGCTCGTTGATTGGAACTATCTTGACCGGCTCCCCTTCTTAATGCTAATTCATCAGCTCTCTGCAACAAGGTAAGCAAATACTTTTCAGCGTCTTCTCGAGCTAAACCATCCGGTGCAAGACCTCTGAGCATTTCTTCATCTTCTTGAAAAACAATCTCCCCCTGACGAATCGCGACAATGGTTTCTTGTGTCCGTCTCAGTTCCAATTGAAGAGACTGGATTTCCTCATTAAGATTATCTCTTTGTTCAACCAAGTCTTTGACATTTTCATTTAAAATTTCGACCTGGCTTTCTAATTGGGATCGAGATAAGATTAAATCTTTTTCCTTTTGCTCCAACTCAGCTATTCTATTTTGAAAATTTTCTGCCTCTTTCCTCACAACATCTAATTCTGCATTTCTCTGCTTAACCTCTAAATCTAAAGAATCAAGCTTTTCTCGTAACTCTCTCATCCCAAATAATGCAGTTCTGACATCTTCCGACGCAATGGTTAATAATGCCAGGGTGATCGTTGCAATGATGACTCCTGTGATGATACTCATTAAAATCGCAGTATAACGAGGGCGTAGTTTCAATACCGAAAGACGTTGCTTTCCTATCCGCCTTCCTAATACATCACCCAAATAAGCAATAACTCCACTTATAATAATAATAGAAAAAATCAATAAAAAGCCGGAAAGGTCCAAAATGAGATTCTCCTTTTTTTAATATTTCTCTTTAAACTGTATCAAACTCACTCCAACAATTCCAGTAATAATATTACTTAACCATGCCCCTAAAAATGGAGACATGCCACCTCCCTCAGAAATAGTCCCACTTATAGAAAACATGACATAATAACCAAATACCATTAAAATGCTCATCCCTATTCCCATTACTTTTCCTGAACGAGGTGAAGCGATCCCAAGCGGAACTCCAACCAAAACAAAAAAGATGGCTGCAAAAGGAATTGCGGTTTTTTGCCATAACATCAGTTGTAGTTGATATTTTTGTTCTGGGTTTTCATGTTCTTGGGCTATATATTCTTGAAGTTCTTTATAACTCATTTCTTGCGGGTTTTTTTGACTTTTTAACACCTCTTCTATACTTTGTTGGGTATACATTTCTTCTTTTTCAAAACGCACCACTCTCTCTACCTCGCCACGCGAACCAACTTCATACATAACTCCCTTAAGAAAAATCCATTTCCCTTTATCCAAAAATGCCTGATCGGCATTAAGAATCCGTTTAAGCCCATTCTGATCATACTCTTGAACTATAACCCCCGATAAGAGAGGTTGCTCTCGATCAATCTTTTTCACATAAAATATTCTTTCTTGGGATTCATCTACCCGATCACGGAAGAAAGTATTCTCCTGAAACAACCAACTGGTTACCGAAGTTCCCCCAATTAGATTTTGTAGTTTCTGAGAAGATGTTGGGAGTACTCTTTCCTGGATAAAAATTGTAAATATACAAGACCAAATCCCTAATAAAAGAAAAGGAATAACTAAACGTTTGATACTAATACCCGATGCTTTTAAGGCAATTATTTCACTATCAGCCGCCATTCGATTCATGGTGAGAAGGACTGATAAAAGGACCGACATTGGAAATACATACACCAAAAATGACGGAAGGCTGTACAAAAAAACCTGGGTAATAGTTATAAATGGTACTTTTGATTGAAGCCATAGTCGGGTAAGTCTAAAGAGTAAATCTCCTGCAGTGAGAATGGTTAAAAAGAGACTCACCCCAAGAAAAAAATTGCGAAGTGCTTGCTTGAGGAGATACCAATCAAATACTTTCATTCTCTCTACATATTAAATCTTTCGCCTAAGTAATATTTTCTGCTTACTTCAGAAGATATAATTTCTTCTGAAGTCCCAGAAATCAAAATTTTTCCATCAAACATAATGTAAGCTCGATCTGTTATTGCTAAAGTCTCTCGAACAGCATGATCTGTTATCAATACGCCGATATTTTTCTGAGCAAGATATTTAATAATACCTTGTATCTCCTCAACCGCAATTGGATCAATACCAGTAAAAGGCTCATCCAATAAGACAAAAGAGGGAGCAGTTGCTAAAGATCTGGCAATTTCCAGTCGTCTTCTTTCACCTCCTGAGAGGAGATTAGCTGACGTTTTAGCTAAATGACTGATGCCAAACTCCTCTAACAAACCCTCTCGTCGTTTGACAATTTCATTTCTGCTTAAACCTTGCATTTCAAGAACTAAATCAATATTTTCCCAAACTTTGAGCTTACGGAATACCGATGGTTCCTGGGCTAAATATCCAATCCCCAAACGCGCTCGTAAATACATTGGTAAATGATTCAATTCTTGAGAATCAAGAAAAACTTTGCCTCTACTGGGACGAATCAAACCAACAATAATATAAAAAGTTGTGGTTTTCCCCGCTCCATTAGGGCCGAGTAATCCAACAATTTCTCCTCGAGAAACCTGGATGTTCACTTCTTGGACAACTCTTTTTTTAGAATACTCCTTGGTTAATCCTTCACCTCGTAATGATTGCCAATTTCTTTCTTGAATCAATTGGTTTCTTCTCCTTCAGTTGCCATAATGTTTATTTCAACATTTCCTTCAACTTTAACTT
>JAAYUT010000346.1 GCA_012517485.1 Candidatus Atribacter fermentans | reverse complement strand
GAAGCGTCTTGAATCCTTGGGATACGCTGTTTCACTTGAGAAGGTCGGAGCATAACCATGAGAAAGAAATGGTTGAGTGACCTTCCTCGTCCCAGTCCTTTCTAAAAAAGATGTTCCTTAAAGCAGGCTTGTTCCTCATACGGAACAGGAGTTTACAGGATAGATTGTATTATGATTCTACATTTACACAAAGAACTAAAAAAAGATACAATATCCATAAGTTCTAATTAAAAACCGGAAGGAAGAAAGGATAAATATAAATTTGATGTCAATTCAATATCGATTTGTCAAAACAATTACTGATATTCAACCGCTTTTATCATCTTTAAATGAACACTCAATCATCGCAATTGATACTGAAACTACTGGGCTTGATCCTTTTCAAAACCGAATTCGGTTGATCCAAATAGCGTTCATAAACCAACCAGTATTCTTGATTGACCTTTGGAAAGTATCTGATGATATCATTTCCTCCCTGAAGAAAATCTTCACTTCACCAGCTCTAAAAATTTTTCATAATGCCAA
Organism: Candidatus Atribacter fermentans; assembly: GCA_012517485.1. GTDB lineage: Bacteria > Atribacterota > Atribacteria > Atribacterales > Atribacteraceae > Atribacter > Atribacter fermentans. The sequence continues at coordinate 3,683 of JAAYUT010000346.1, read as the reverse complement.
GTTTGACCTCAAGTTTTTGATAAAGTCTGGATTTAAAATACATGGTCCATATTTTGACACCATGTTAGCCGCACAAATTTTATCAGCCGGGCAAAAAAGCCAAGGTTTCAAGCTCTCTGATTTGGTGCGAGAGGAATTAAAAATTGATCTTCCTAAGGAATTACAAAACAGCGATTGGAGCGGTGAATTAAGTCATGAACAATTGAGTTATGCGGCTCGTGACGCCCAAGTATTATTGGAAATTTACCACAGCCTTTTTTTAAAACTGGAAAATGTGAACTTGTCTGCTACAGCCAAGTTAGAATTTGAGTGCCTACCGGCTGTTGTTGATATGGAACTCAGTGGAATGCTGCTTCATAACAAAAAATGGAAAAAATTGACTGAAGAATTGGAAAAAAATCAAAACGACTTAGCCGCAACTCTCCAGCAACGGCTTCATGAAGGATTGAAGAGAACCTTACAACTCCCGTTTATGGAAAATTTAAACACTGAAGGACAACTTCTTAACTTAGACAGTCCCAAGCAAATGTTAGAAGCTCTTCAGCAGTTGGGTATTCCTTTAAAAAGTACTTCTCACGAAGAATTGTCTCAATTAAGCCGTCAATTTCCAGTTATTCAAGCCCTCATCGATTATCGCAAAGTAACCAAAGTACTCCAATCTTTTGCCAGTGCTCTCCCCAAATATATCCATCCGGTTACTAATCGAATACATCCTGATTACTGGCAAATTGGAACTTCTACCGGGCGTTTTTCCTGTCGGAATCCCAACCTACAACAAATTCCTCGAGACCAGGTTTTTCGAGAATGTTTTATTCCTTCGGAAGGGAATCTCCTCGTAATCGGCGATTACTCTCAAATTGAACTTCGTGTTGCGGCAGAAATTAGCCATGATCAAAGAATGATCGATGCTTTTCAACAAAACCAAGATATTCATTGTCTAACCGCCTCCCTTTTAATTGGAAAAGATATCAACAAAGTGACCAAAGAAGAAAGGCAAGCCGCCAAAGCAGTCAATTTTGGTCTCTTATATGCTATGGGTGCTCGAGGTTTACAGCTCTATGCTCAAAATTCTTACGGAGTCGAGATGACTAATCAACAAGCTGTTGATTTCCGTCAACGTTTCTTTGAAGTTTACCAGGGCATCGCTTCCTGGCAAAAAGAGCTCGGTACGAGCAGTCTCAAGGAAATTCGAACTCTTAATGGACGATTACGAATATGGGAAGATCATCCCAAAATTACTGAGCTTTTTAATACTCCAATCCAAGGAACAGCAGCCGACATAATGAAACAGGCTATGGCAATGTCTTTCCCTTATTTGAACAGGAATAATGTTCATCTCATTGGAACGGTCCACGATGAAATTCTTCTTGAATCACCCCAAGAAAAAGCTCAAGAAATATCACATTTTTTGAAAGAAACAATGATAAAAGCTGGAAAAAAATTCATTCAACAAGTACCAATAGAGGTAGACATTGCTATTGCAAAAAATTGGTCTGAAAAGTAATACTTTGAAGAATTTTTGAGAAAGGAGAAAGAAATGTCGGTTTGTGAAAATATTGAATTTCAATGTCCAAACTGCAATTCACCGCAAACAATTGAGATTTGGAGATCAATTAATACTCAGGAAAACCCTGAATTAAAAAAAGAGCTTTTTGAGGGAAGAATAAACGTTTTTCACTGTCTTGAGTGTGACTTCGAAGGAAGCCTTCCAGTAGACTTACTTTACCATGATGTTGAAAATCAATTTTGCGTTCAGTTTTTTCCTTTTGAATGGGTACTTGATGATGCATTCATACAACGTTTTCGCTTTCAAGATGGAAATGTGGTTTTTGCCTTTCAAAAGAACATTGAAAACCTTCCTCCCTACTTGAGGAATTTCCAAATTACTTTTAATATGAATGAAATGATTCGCTACATCATTTTTTTGGAAAAAGTCCTGCATGTTAATCAAAAGAAGTGAAAACAAAAAAACCACAGATCCCAACAAACCGTCCAACTTTAATTTTTTCTTCAGGGAATTCGAGCTCTCCAATCCCCTGTAGGAACATCAGGCTCGCGCCCTCAGTTCTTAAAGTTTTCCAATTTCTCGGAATCTGTGGTAATTTTATTAAACAACAAATTTTAGAAAATGTCAAGATCAAATTGCCAATCTTTATGGCAAAATTGAGATAAAAATTGGCTAAAAATAGTAAAAGGAGAATATCGATTATGGCTAAGAAATGGCTTACTCGAGAAGATTCAATTAAATACCTTAATGAAGCTTTTTATGGTCACCTGGCAACCGTTCACAATAATCAACCTTACCTGGTTCCAGTCAATTATGTGTATCATCAAAATCATCTCTATATCCATTCTGCACTTCAAGGACAAAAAATTGCAAATATTCGAGAGAATTCCTGGGTTTGTTTCGAGATTAGCCATCCCATCCAGCTCCTCCCTGGAAAAAAACCCTGCCTATTTGGAGTACATTACTGGAGTGTTTTGGTTTTTGGACAGGCAAATATCCTTGATGATATCAATTTGAAAACCACAGCACTGAAGCTACTTATCAAAAAATACAGCCATGACGATAATTTAACCCCTATGGACCCTAATGATATTGAGAATGTTGCTATTATTGATATACGTATCGAAACCATTTCTGGTAAGGCAAATAATTAAAAAAGCATATTAATTGGGAGTTATTCTGTTTCTTTAATAAAATATTTCTCTTCATTTTTCTGTAAAAATATTTTTCCCCTATCTGAAACCAGATGGATTTTAGCAACAATTTTTTCGGCTTTTTCCTCAGAAGCTAATTTCACCTGATAATTGGCAATTTCAATTGGAATAATACAAGGGAATAACAAACCTTCCTTTCTAAAATCACAACTAAAAATGATGCTTTCGTTCTCTTCATCTCCATGTTGATCAAAAAGAAAATTACCCAGGCTATAGAAAATATACTTCCCTCGATATTTTTCGATTCCTTGAATAACATGGGGATGATGTCCAATTATCAAATCTGCACCATTATCAATTAATCGATGAGCAGTTTCGATTTGATGGGGGTGGGGAAGAGCTTCATACTCCAACCCCCAGTGGAGAGAGACGATGATAAAATCCACCTGATCACGGATGTCTTGAAGGGCAGAGATGAATTCATCCAATCCTACTTGGCAAGGACCTGAAGCTTTTGGGTCTACTTCCTCGATTTGAAGAGGGTAACCAAGGGACGCAAAAAAAGATAAAGTTAATCCATTTTTGTTGATTATAAATGGTTTTAGAGCTTCTTCTTGATTTTTTCCAGCACCTAACGGATATAATCCGGCATTTTTAAGCAAAACAATGGTATCTATTAAAGCAAGATTACCATAATCCATTATATGATTGTTAGCTAAAGAAATGATGTTTATACCTGCTTTTTTAAGCACAGCAACATAAGAAGGATCACCTCGAAATTTATACTTTTTCATGACTGCTTCACCCTGCTCAGAAAGAGGTCCTTCCAGGTTGCCAAGCACCAAATCCTGGCTTAATAAATAAAAGCCTATCTCTTTGACAGGATAATCTTGTCCTTTTTTTTCAATAATCATTCTTATCCCGCGATCCAGGAGAATATCCCCAACCGCTGAGAATTGAACTGCTTTTTCTTTTGAAAAAGTAGTCAGAGGTAATTGTAAGATTATTGTGAAAATAAATAG
>JAAYUT010000345.1 GCA_012517485.1 Candidatus Atribacter fermentans | reverse complement strand
TCACAAATTGATTGCCTATCCAGTCCCAAAAAGCAAAGGTGAGTTGACTATGTTCGATAAAATCATGGGGACAGCTTTAATCGGTCAGCTGATAGATAATGATGTTTCTTATCAAGATTTAAAAAAAGCTTACCAGGAATCTTTAGAAAACTTTAAAAAAGAGAGAAAAAAATATCTTATTTATAAATAACAATTTTTTATAAATATTGTGAGTGGTAAACTCTTCATTTCAACCCTCAAAGCTTGCGGGACCCATACCTGGATAATAAAGTTTTCTTTCAGCGTAACTAAGCAATTTTGTTGTTATTGTTACCAGTAACAAATAAATAATCCCAATCACAATAAATGTCTCTGTAAAACGGAAAAAACGAGCAGCAACAATTTTACCAGCTCCAGTCAACTCAATGCAGGTAATCATATACGCTAAGGATGAATATTTAATTAAATAGATAATTTCGTTTCCCACTCCAGGAAGTGCTCGCCGAAAAGCTTGTGGAAGAATTATATACATAACTCCTTGAAGACGAGTCATCCCTAAAGCCTCAGCAGCGGTGATTTGACCAATTTTTACTGATTGAATTGCACCTCGAATATATTCTGAAGAATATGCCCCATTACAAAGCACAAAACCCAAGACTGATGCTGTCATAGGTGAAAAAGATATTCCCAAAGAGGGTAATCCAAAATAAATCATAAACAAAAGCAGTAATAAGGGGCAACCTTTAAAAAACAAAACATAAAGTCGACAAATTATAGAAATCGGCTTATTTCCATATACTCGACCCACAGCAATGATTATTCCAGTCAATAAACCAAAAGGTACCGAAAGGAGAATAAGTTTGATGGTTACCGACGTTCCTTCTAAAAGAGCCGGTAAGAGATGTTCCTGAATAAACACGATACTATCCATTTTTTTGACCTAGGTCACCATAGAGTTCGTTCATTTTACTGAGAAACTTTTGGGTTCGCTCAAACTCAGGCCGATAAAAAATTTTCTCTGGTGTTCCTCTTTCCAGAATAACTCCATCTTCCATAAATAGAATCTGATTAGCTACCGATGAAGCAAATCCCATTTCATGAGTAACAACTAACATGGTCATTCCAGCTCGAGCCAGATTCTTCATGACATCTAAGACTTCTCCAGTTAACTCCGGATCCAAAGCCGAGGTTGGCTCGTCAAATAACATGACTTCCGGATCCATTGCCAAGGCACGAGCGATAGAAACTCTTTGAGCTTGCCCTCCTGATAGTTCAGCTGGATATAAATTGGCTTTTTGTAACATGCCGACCCGTTCTAATTCATGCATCGCTTTTTCTTTTGCTTCTTTTTTGTTCATTTTTTTTACTTTTATCAATGATATTTCAACATTCCCTAAAGCAGTGAGATGGTCAAACAGGTAAAAATTTTGAAAAACCATTCCCATTTTCTGACGATAAAGGTTTATTTTCCCATGAGAATGGACGACTTCTTCGCCATTGAGCCATACTTTCCCACGGTCGGGAACGGTTAGTTGATTCACACATCGTAACAAAGTACTTTTTCCAGTGCCCGAGGGTCCGATAAAAACCAGGGTTTCTCCTCTGGCAACTTGGAATGAAACACCACGTAATACTTCAGTTTTTCCAAATGATTTATGAATATCCTCAACGACAAGGACATATTTAGAATCTATCATGATTGATCACTACTTCCAAAACCGGGAATATGAACCCTTTTTTCTAAAACATGAAAAAGACTTAAGCCACCATAATTCATTAAAATAAATATTAAGGCACAAGCAAGATAAATTGGCATTGGTTGATAGGTCCGAGTAACCATTTGATTTCCTCGTGTCATTATTTCCATAACTCCAATTGCATAACAAACTGATGAATCGGTGAGCAAAATTGGATATTCATTTGACCATCCTGGTAAAGCAATTCGAAGTGCCTGTGGAAGTATTATACTGAAAATAGCTTGATTTTTACTCATACCCAACGATCGGGCTGCCAACATCTGTCCTTCGCCGAGAGATAAAATTGCTCC
>JAAYUT010000007.1 GCA_012517485.1 Candidatus Atribacter fermentans | reverse complement strand
TCGCATTTGGATTTTCATCCTCAGCTGGTTTCACGAAAGTGGCATGAGGGGTTTATCTTACTTAGAAAGAATGGGTCAGAAGCCCCAAGGCTTTTCCAGAACTACGGAAAAGTTCCATTTTCTGCTGAAGAACCCTTTTCATGGCTTTTGTTGCCTGGGAAAGATGTTTTTCAAAAGCGATATCATCAGGAGCATTTGATAAAGAGCTTCGCAAGGAACGAGTAAATGCCGCCTTCAAATCACTATTAATATTGATTTTGGCAATTCCATGATCTATTGAGGAAAGAAGCTTATCTTCAGGAGTATCTGACCCGCCATGCAAAACGAGTGGAACCGAGACTTTTTTGCGTATAGCTATCAAACGATCAATATCGATGGTCGGTTTTCTCCGGTATAATCCATGGGCAGTACCGATAGCTACAGCCAGGGCGTCAACCCCGGTTTTTTTTACAAAATCCAAGGCTTGATCTGGATCGGTGAGTCCTGCGGTTTCGGTGTTTGGTTCTTCAATTCCCGTTTCGCCTTCGGTTCCTCCAACCAATCCCAATTCTGCTTCAACTGCTATATCAACTGCATGAGCAACTCGAACTATTTCTCTGGTAATATCTACATTTTCTTCATAAGGTAAATGAGACCCATCAAACATAACTGAATTGAAGCCGGAAGTAATTGCTTTTATCACAATTTCATAGGAATTGCCATGATCAAAATGGAGACCAATAGGAACCTTACTCCAATTAATTTCTTGCAAAATAATCGAACATAATCGTTCCATACCGGCATAATCGGTTTCAACAGTCCCGAACATGATAATTATTGGTGATTGATTTTCTTCGGCAGTTTCGACCAAGCCTCTGGTATATTCCATATTAAACGTTGTAAAGGCACCGACTGCATAGTGTTCTTGTAAGGCGTGATGCAAAAGATTTTTTAACGGGGTTAAAGCCATTTATTCTATCTCCCTTCTCTTTGTATAAGAGTGTGATTTTTAAAGTGATCGTGAATAGAGAAATTGTGGAACGGTCGAATTAATAAAAAAATCTGATTGATAATCAACCCTCTTTTCTATCAAAAAACCCATAGGCATGATAAATCAAGTCCCACCAAAAGAATTAAAAATGTAGGGGCGCAATTTATTGCGCCCGATTCATGTAGCGACAATCACGAGCATGTCGATTTTGGATTTTCATCTCAATTGGTGCTATACAAGGAGCATGAAAGTCTTTCCTGAAAAAAAGGAATGGGTAAAAAATTAAAAAAAACTGAGAAAGGCACACCCCCCTTGAATCCCCCCTCAATGGGGGAATAAATTGAACAATTCCCCTCCGTGGAGGGGTACCGCTTTCGCGGCGGGGAGGGCGCTTTTGTTTTTTTAATGATTATCCTAAGACAATGAATAAGTAACAAAAAAAAATTTTGATAAATGAGATTGCCACGTCGATGGTCTCCACACAATAGAGAAATAAATTTATATTCCCATTAGGACCTTACCAAAGGGCGTGGGATTTTATTCCCTCCCAAATAAGCAGCACGAATTCTCTCATCATTCTTGAGGTCTTCTGGTTTACCTTGGATGGGAACTTTTCCATTTTCTAATATATAAGCATAATTAGAGATACTCAAAGCTTTTCGGGCATTTTGTTCTACCAACAAAATTGAAACTTTCTCTTCCTGGTGAATTTGCTGAATAACCCGAAATATTTCTTGAACAATAATTGGAGCTAATCCCAACGAAGGTTCATCCATAAGGAGAATTTGAGGTTTGCTTATAAGTCCTCGTCCAATGGCGAGCATTTGCTGTTCACCACCAGAAAGAGTTCCCGCCAGTTGTTTTCTCCGTTCTTTTAAAATTGGGAAAAGTTCAAATATCCAATCTTTTATTTTGGTCATTTCCTTCCCTGCTGGTTGATTTCGGACTCCATATCCTCCCAAATTGAGATTTTCATCGACCGTTAATGTAGCAAATACCCTTCTCCCCTCCGGAACATGAGATATGCCATAGGCGATTCTCTGATAAGGAAGTATGGTAGCGAGGTTTTTCCCTTTTAAAAGGACATTTCCATTTCTAATAGGGATTAAACCAGAGATAGCTTTTAATAGGGTGGTTTTTCCAGCGCCATTTGCTCCTAAAACGGCAACAATATCCCCTAAGTTGAGCTCTAATGTGATACCCTTTAGGGCCTGAACTGCTCCGTAGAAAACTTCTAAATTTTGAATCGATAGCAGTTGTTCCACCCTACTCTTCCTCCTTCCCTAAATAAGCTTCAATAACCACCGGATGATTATAAATGTCGTTTGGTACGCCCTCAGCAATTTTTGAACCCATATCCATTACCGCAATCCAATCGGATACTCCCATAACCACATTCATATCATGTTCTATGAGCAGAATAGTAAAACCTTCAGTTACCAAGTTTTGTAAGAGATCCATCAATTCTTCCGACTCTTTATCATTCAACCCTGAGGATGGTTCGTCCAAAATGAGCAGTTGGGGAGAGGTTGCCAAAGCTCGGGCAATCTCCAGATAGCGTTGTTTCCCATAGGGAAGGTTTTTTGCCAATTCATTCCGATATTCCCAAAGTCCGACCTGATGAAGACGATGAGCCGAAATTTCAACAATGGCTTTTTCCTCTTCATGTTGAGATGGAGTTCGTAAAATTGCAGACCAAAAGTTGGTCCTGGCATGGCAATGAGGCCCAGACATCACATTTTCCAGACAAGTCATATTAGGAAACAACCGGATGTTTTGGAAAGTACGTGCTATTCCTTTCTGAACAATTTGATGAGGTTTTAATCCAGTGATTTCTTGATTTTGAAAGAAAACCTGACCTTGACTAGGTCGGTAAATTCCAGTGATAATGTTGAATAGGGTAGTTTTTCCAGCACCATTTGGTCCTATCAGACTGGTTATTTGTTTTGGTTTGACTTGAAGGTCAAAAAGATTTACTGCAGTGAGACCACCAAAATGAAGTGTGATATTTCGTGTTTCAAGAATCGTTGAAGGAATAGGATGAAGGGTTTCTGAAAGAGAGGTTTGATGTTTCTGAACGCGATGCTGACCATTTCGAACCAGGATTTCCTCAGGTTGAGGGAGATTTCGAATTCCTAAACCTTCTATTCCAAACTGCCCTCTTTTTCTTGGCAGTATTCCTCCTGGACGGAAAACCATCATAACTATGAGAGCAGCGCCAAAAAATAAGAGACGAAAACTGGCAAATTGACGGAAAATTTCAGGAAAAATCACGATAACAGCAGCACCAAAAAGAGTTCCGGGTACCGAACCCAATCCTCCTAATAAAACAATACAAAAGAGTAAGGCCGATTCCATAAAGAGAAAACTGTCAGGGGAAATGATCATCATTTTCGAAGCATATACATTTCCGGTTATTCCGGCAATGGCTGCACCCAGAACAAAAGCAAGAAGTTTATAAGAACGTACATCGATACCATTTAATTCAGCAGCAATTTCATCTTCGCGAATATAATTCCAAGCTCGGCCAATCCGGGAACGTTGTAATCGTATCAAAGCAATAATAGCTAAGGCAATAAGGCCCCAGATTAGGTAATAAAAATGAGTTGAACTTAAGATCATCAATGGGCCGATTTGAGGAACACCGATTCCAGTAATCCCATTGGGGCCGTTGGTTATGCCCCAGGGGTTGTTGATGATGGTGATACGGACAATTTCCCCGATTCCTATGGTGACGATACAGAGATAGTCGCCTCGCAGATGAATAACCGGTGACATGACTGCATAAGCGAAAGCTCCAGCCATGATGGCGCTTAAAGGAAGTAAGAGCAATATTGGAATATTAAATTGAGTATTTAAAATGGCAGTGGTATAAGCACCAATTGCATAAAAGGCAGTATGACCAAGATCAAAGAGTCCTACTTCACCCAGAACAATATTGAGACTCAATCCAAGTAAAGAATAAATCCCCACAAAAAAAGCAACGTCAATCCAATAGTCATTCATAAAAGGGAAAAATGGCAATAAAAGAAAAAGAAGAACAATGAAACCATTAAGCCATTTCTGGAAAATGAGAGAACGCCTTGGTTTATGAGGAGAAATGCTTTCTTGTGCGTTTTGAATGCGTTGTTGAAAAACACGAGTCAAGTCCATTTCTATTTATACCTTTTCTGCAATTTTTTCACCAATGAGGCCGGTTGGTCGCCAAATGAGGACAAGAATAAGAACGATAAAAATAAATCCATCTTTCCACGCTCCTCCACTGGGGAAATAACCGGCGAAAAGTGATTCCATAATACCTAACAATAAACCTCCAATCATAGCACCTGGTATATTCCCGATTCCTCCTAAAATAGTGGCAGTAAAGGCTTTAAGCCCATAGTTCCATCCCATGTTAAATTGGATCGATCGATAATACATTCCATTCATCACTCCCGCCATACCTCCAAGAGCTGGACCCAAAGCAAAGACAAAGAAAATGACTTTACGTATATCGATACCCAGCATCGTAGCAGTTTCTCGGTCTAATGCTGCTGCTCGAACCGCAGCTCCGAAAGTGGTTTTTTCTACAATATAATAAATAACTGCCATGAGAAAAAGCGAGAAAAAAAGGATGAAGACTTTTAAAAGGGTGATGTGAATCCCAAAAAAGTCAAAAGCAGAAAGAGGAACAACTTCACTAGGATAAGCTTGAAAACGTGGCCCCCAAACCGCCATGATTCCATTTTGGATGAAAATCGACATGCCTAATGCTGAAACGACCAAAGGCAGCCGTCCGGCTGGATAAACTGGCCGATAGGCTGCCTTTTCGACGAAAATACCAGCTATACCAACTGTTATAAAGGTAATGAGTAAAGTGGCGGCCATTCCTCCCCAAATCCCAAAGATTTGGGTCATACGACCGGAACCCCAGACCAGAATGGTATATCCTATATAGCTTCCAAAAGTAAAAAGATCGCCGTGGGCGAAATTAATGAGCTTCATAACTCCGTAAACCATTG
>JAAYUT010000344.1 GCA_012517485.1 Candidatus Atribacter fermentans | reverse complement strand
ATTATGGATGTTGGTAATACTGAAGAAGCAGCTCGTAGGATTGCCGAATTTGGCCTTGGAGGAGCCGGCATAACTAGTCAGGAAGCAGTGGAAAAATACCATCTTACCGTGTTAGAAGAAGATATCGAAGATAATATTCGTAATTTTACACGGTTTATAATACTATCAAAAACATTTCATCCCTCAATCGAAGACGATAAAGTCTCGGGAATTTTTATTTTAAAAAACCAACCGGGGGCTCTTTTCCAAATACTTAAAATTTTTGCTGATGCGCAAATTAATATTGTTAAATTAGAATCAAGGCCCATACCAGGAAAACCATGGGAATACCTTTTTTATGCCGACTGGGAAGGTAATATTGTAGAAGATCGATTTAAAAAAATAATTCAATCTTTAGAAGAACATACTCTATTTTTAAGGATTTTGGGGAGCTATAAAAATATCTGGAAAAAATAGTCTATAGGGCTTGTCAAAATTTAAACAATCCGTTATGATATCAGAAATTTTCGACTGAACGGTCAGTTTAAAAGGAGGAAATTGAATTGTGAAAAAATTAGAAGAATTCATCGTACGGTATGCCTGGCCTATTTTTATTGCAACGTTTGTTATTACGATCTTTTTTGGTGTTCAGCTTCGAAATATGCGTTTTGAAGACGACTTCACTAAATATGTCCCGGAAAGTGATCCACAAGTCTCCTTTTATAACTCCTTAGAAGATAAATTTTCCAGTTTTCAGAAAAAGTCAATGATTATTGCTTTAGAATTTGATGATTTATTCACTCCTGAAAGTTTAAAAACTTTAGAGCAAATCGTAAATGCAGTTGAAAAGGTTTCTGAAGTCAGGACGGTTTCAGCATTGACGAACATGCCTAAAATTATTCCAACCGAAGAGGGATTTAACGTCAAAGAAGTCGTAGAAATTCTTCCTCAAACTTTAGAAGAAGCCCAAAAACTTAGGTCGGACCTTCAAGACGATGAGTTAATCTGGGGTAAAATGGTGACTGATGATGGAAAGGCAACTATTGTCTCGATTTCTTTCTTTAGTACTGTTGATGAATTTAAAGCGATCGATGCCGTACAAAAAGTCGTTGATCCGTTAAAGGGAAATGCTCAAAAAGTCACCTATTTTGGGCTTCCGATTATTACGAAAGAAATTGGTAACGATGCTCGGCAAACCATGGTTCGGCTTACCCCTCTTGCCGCACTCGTTATTCTATTAATTCTCTATTGGGGGTTTCGTACGTTTCAGGGAGTGATACTCCCAATTTTCATCGCTTTGTTTTCTTCGATTTGGATTTTAGGACTTTCAGTGGTATTAAACCGACCTTTGACCATGATATCAGCCTCCATTCCTATCATGATGGTTGCTTTAGTCTCAGCCTATGGTGTTCATTTTATGAACCGTTACTACGATTTCCGGCATAAACTTGATGGGAACGAAGTCATAAAAAGTACCCTTAATTGGGTTCTGGTACCGATATTTTTAAGTGCGGTAACCACTCTTGGTGGATTCTTTTCTTTGATGACTGCTCAATTTAGACCAGTTGCTGATTTTGGATTTTACGCAGGGTTGGGCGTTTTATTCGGCTTTTTGCTTGCAACCTTTTCATTAGCTGCTTTTTTAACCATATTCCGCCCTAAAAAAGCACCAATTCATTTTAGTCATGTTGAAGTCAGAAACTCCAACTCATTACTCAATAAAATCTTAAATTTTATATATAAAACAGTGACACACCGAAAAAAAGCTGTTTTGATAGGAACAATTATTGCGATTGTAATTTTAGGAATTGGTATTCCTCGAATTAACATTGAAACGACGGTTAAAGCAAGTATGGGCCCTAACCATCCAATCACTATCCTTTTAGAATATTTCAAAAATCGTTTTGGTGGGTCCGATTACAACTATATTTATTTTGAAACTGAAGACGTAAAAAGCCCTTTTATCTTGCGAGAAATGGTTCGAATCTCTAAATACGGTGAACAGTTTTATGCATTCAAAGATTCTTCATCTATTGCTGATTTTATTATGAACTTGAACGAAGCTGTGGAAGGTCCTGGTTATAAAGCTATTCCTGATCGTTCAGATAAAATCGGAAATCTCTGGTTATATGTTCAGGGCAATAGTTACATTGAAGGAAGAATAAACAAGGATGAAAACGCTAGCATTATTGAATGTCGAGCCGAAGAATCCACCTCACAGACTTTAAATGAAGAAGTTCAACTCATGAATCAATTTCTTGAATCTCGTCCCCATGCAGTACGTGCAGTTCCCATTGACACTCCAGGAGCACAAGAATATTTAGCTGAGACCATCGTTTCCGATTTAGAAATATTTCTTAACCAATCTTTCTTGAATCGAGAAGAAATAAAAAATACCGTGATGTCCATTGTGAAAAAACCAGATTCGGAATTCATTTTTCTCGATACTGAAACGGCAGAGGAAGCTGCCAAAGGAGCATCTCTCGAAATTGAAGACCTGGGTTTAACTGTGTCTGATGTTGCGCAAACCTTACAAAATTGGTTTACTGAAAATCCATCAATTCCTCTTGATCAAGCCTTGATTCGTGACTTTGAATTCGATGAAGGAACTGCAGAGTATTTAGCAGATGTGCTTTCTTATTCAATAGAACAAGTAGGAAAAAGACAAAAAATGAATTCCTTAAGAAACGAAGTGGAGCAAATTATCGGTGACCCACTCGGTGATGAATACCAGTTTATTTTCTATCAGGTCCTTGATTCTCAAGTGTATATGCCGGATGAAGATGGAGATATAACAGTAAGCTATCGACTCACTGGTTCGCCTATTATCAATGACACGATTAACAGTCGATTGTTTAACGAGCAACAGCGAAGTATGATTGTTGCCTTTGTGGTAATCTTTTTACTAGTGTGGGCACAGTTGAAAAATTTGAAAAGATCGGTTTTTGCCTATGTCCCTCTCGCTCTCACTGTCTATACTTCTTTTGGAATCATGGGTTTGTTTCATATACCTCTTAATGTTGCAACATTGATGGTTGCCAGTATAGCAATCGGAGTTGGAATTGATTATACAATTCATTTTATTTACCGGTGGAATCGAGAATTGGAGCTTGACCCCAAAAATGCATTGTACAATACTATAACAAGCACAGGTCGAGGCATGATACTCAATTCCCTTGCGGTGTCTTGCGGTACTTACGTTATGGCGCTCGGTCCAATAAGCATGTTAAGAAGTTTTGGTGCATTAATGGCTACTATTTTATTGCTGGCGGTTGTTTATACTTTGTTTTTACTCCCATTACTTCTTTCAATTTGTGATCGGGGGAAATTTGTTTGTGTAGAAAGTAATGATACTATTAATAAAATAAATAATAATGAATAATAATAAAGGAGTCTAATATCATGAAGAAACCTTTCATATTCACCTTTGTTGCCTTGTTCATATTGGTTTTTACAGCTCAAGTCTTAGCCTTAACTGCAGATGAAATTCTTGATCGAATGGAAGAAAAAAGAACAATTGATACCACCCAAAAATCAATTGGCAAAATGACTCTTACAGATGACAAGGGAAAACAGGAAATACGTGACTTGGTGATGTATTCAATTGATGACTCTCAAAATCCTCAAAATCGAGCTTTTATTTTCCGTTTTCTCAGCCCAGCAGAAGTAAAAAACGTCACCATGCTCAGCCTAAAAGACGGAGAAGAGATTTATCTTTTTATGCCTGCTTTTAAAAAAGTCCGAAGAATTGCTGGATCAAGTAAAAAAGAGAAATTTGCAGGAACCAATTTTTCTTTTGGAGACTTTAGCGGTGGGTATTCAAAAGATGATTATGAAGCATCTTTAGCAAGTGAAGATGATCTATCTTATGTATTGGATCTCAAGCCCAATGACCCTGATTCTGACTATTCAAAACTCATCATGACAGTTGATAAAGAAAAGTTCTACTTTAAAAAAATAGAATTCATTGATCTTAATGGCAATCCTTGGAAAGTATTAGAAGTCCAAGAGGTTCAAGAAGAAGAGGATGGGACGATTACCATCTTAAAAATGACCTTCCAAGACCTTAAAGATAATACCAAATCATATATAGAAATGGGAAGTGTCGAAAAAGATATTGAACTTCCAAAAAATTTCTTTAGTGTTAGAACGATTCAGCGTCCTGAGCTTTGAGGTCTATGGCCATGAAACACGTTCATCATACCTTTATCATCATTATCCTAATGTTCTTGATTACGTTGAGTGCATCTGCTGCTGATATAAATGGTGAAATAAAAACTTTTGGGAGCTATACTTTTGGCACCGAAAATTTTAGGTATGGAACTTCGCTTCAATTAACTTATAATCCATCCCTGAGTAGTGAGTATTATTTAATGATTGATACCACCTTAAAATATCAATCAGACAATAATTATTTTCCAATTCAAATAAATGAATTTTATTTACAAGGTATTGCCACTCCCTCTGAAGATATCGATTTTAAAGTCGGTTATCTTCATTTGACTTGGGGAGCAAGTGATGCTTTTAGCCCCGTTGATAACGTCAACCCCCGACCTTTTTCTCAATCAATCAGTGGAGATGCTTTGGATGAAAAATTTCCAGTTTTAGCTCTTAATGCTGAGTGGTACATGAATCCAACCTGGTCTTTGGAATTTGTTTATCAACCTGAATTTCGATCCAATTTTACTCCTGACTATGTTGAAAAGTTATTTTTTGGGAACCAATTAGCTGCAACAGCAAAGATAGACCCTTCACAAATGGACATTCAAATTTCTAAACTCGAACCTGAAGTCAGTTTTTCCAACCCAATTTGGGGACTTCGCGCACGAGGGAAAGTTGGAAATGTCGACACCGCCTTTAGTTTTCTAAAAGGATATTATCTTTCGGCTTTTCCATATCAAACCGACATAACTCTTAACGCTGATGGTTCAAGCTCGGTAATAGCAAAGATGGGTTATCCAGAGAGAAGTGTTCTCGGTGCTGAGTTCCAAGGGGAAATTCCTGGAATTGCTGGAGTCACTTTTCGAGCTGATTTTGCCCTGTTTATTCCCGAACAATGGACGAATCAGATCACTACTCATAATCCAGATGGGACGACCAGTTTTACTCCTGTGGATGTATTTGATGAGATGTACTGGAAAGCCAGTGTCGGTGCCGATTATACTGCCGAAGATAATACTTATTATAACTTGATATATTTGTTGGGAACTCCTTATGAAGAAGGAAAAGATGTATCTTCGTATCTTTTCTTAAGGCT
>JAAYUT010000343.1 GCA_012517485.1 Candidatus Atribacter fermentans | reverse complement strand
TGCCCGCTCTTTTTTTTATAGATTTAACCTAAATGATTTCCCATCGAATACCAAGAAATTCACAAACCATTTTGAGCTCTTCAACATAATCACCATATACTCCATGAATATGATTGCAAGGGAACTTTTCGATAAATTGCTCAATACTTGTATCAAGTTTACAAAATGCATGGGGCCATTCAGCTTGAGTACGAGCCATGATTTCCTGGTTGGTTTTTTCATCAAACTGGAGAAATTCTCCAGTCATAATAGCCATCCAATAATTCCCATTTTTTCTTCCTAATCGAGCTAGGGTGACTTTTCCTGGGTGAGCAAGATGATGAACCGCAGCACCACCAGCTTGGAAATAAAAACCTTCGGGGAGCAAAGAAACTCGAGGAAGATTATCTCGAAAGTCGAAACTTGCTGCAGCAAAATATGTGGCATGTTCACCAGAGTTACACAAGTCCAAAATTTGATAATCATCATGCCAATGACGAACATCAGCAAATAGAACAGGAGTTCGGGCTAATTTTTTAAAGATTTCCATAGTTAAAGCCGCATCCATATCTGCTTCGGTAGAACAAACGATAGGTTCTTTGGGGCCATCGAAATCATAGGGATCATTCATAAAAGCTTCGGCGACATCCATAGTACAGAAATTATTAGTGAGCTCGGGTTGACCTTTAATTCCGCAAAAATCCAAGTGCATTTCTTGACATAATTCTTTAACCGCGTAGTAGGAAGCGATTTGCTTCTTTAAAATTTCTGGGGTTAATTGCTTCCCATCATATTGAATCAAACCGATATTTTTTTCACACCATTGAAAAGCCTGTTCAATTTTTTTTGGATTTTGAACAAGCAAGAATTCCGAACGGCGAACAATTTCCCATTGATCAATATGTTCGATATCAATTCCAAATATTTTCATCCAAGCATCAGTTCCGGAGGTAGCAGTATACATCCCCATTGGCCGTCCTCCAAAACATCCAAATGTTTCACCACGAATTTGTTTCAAGCAGGTAGCAGCCTTGATAAAACAGTTTACTTTTTTAAAGGTCGATTCCTGATTTATATCACCCGAAACTCGAGTATAAGGAATTCCAATATTGTCCAATGCACCAGAACTGGCCATCATTCCAACTAAACCAGGATATCCAGGATTGATATTTGAAAGACAGAGAAAGGGACCAGGGGCAAATTGAGCAGCTAAAACGGTAAAATGAGGCCAAGCCCAAATGGCATAATTAAATATGGTACAATCGATTCCAGCACGTTGCATTTTTTTTCCTGCTGATACTGCCAACCGATTTGTCCAAGGGAGTTCATCGGCAACAATAACTTCATGACCGGCTTGTTGAAGTTTTTTTACTAAGTTTTCCTGAAATTTTAAATTCATCGCTAATAATTCCTGGTGAACATGAGGACGTCCATCAGAAAAAGTGATCACACCAATTTTACTCATATTGTTATTCCCCCTAAATATAATCTGATTAAAAAGCAACCGATTACATTAATTTTATCCTTTTCCATTATTAAATGTCAAATTTTAAAAAAAGCAATAAAAAATTTGAATTATAGAAATATTTTTTCATATTGTTAACGTTGCTTTTGTATAAGTAAAAAATGAATTTTTAGAAATAAAATCTACAAGTGAAACATAGTTAAGAGAACTTATTTAGGATTTGTTGACAATTCATTGAGGGCAATGATAATATGAAATCGGTTACAATATTATAAGAAAGGCGGTGATATTGGTTTTTGTGAAGAGGGTGTTTTTATAAAAGAAGAGGAAGTTTTTTAACTATTAAGTAGGAGGGAACAACGTTGAAAAAGATACTTCTTGTTGGAATATTTGTACTATTGGTTTTATCAACAAGTACGGTTTTTAGTCTTGAACTGGGACGATTTGATGGTGTTACCTTAAAGGCATGTTTCATCGGTGGAGGAGACTACGAAAAAATCTATGAAAAATTCATCCCCGAATTTGAAAAATTAACTGGTGCCAAAGTCGAGATCGTTTATAAAGGGAATGGGTTCGATATCGACAAAAAGATGAAAGTTGACTTCGCTGCTGGGACAGTTGACTATGACGTATGCTGGGATCACACCAGTTTCTTTTCACAATATATTGATTTTCTTGAACCCTTGGAAGGATACTTTACTGAAGAGGAATTAAAAGATTTTTCACCAAAAGTCATTCAATATTGCCAGAAAAATGGACACCTCTTGCAAATCCCACGCCATGCCGATATTAGTTCACTTCATTACCGAACTGATATCTTTAATGATCCTGAAATGAAAAAAGCCTATCAAGAAAAATTCGGGAAAGAGCTGAAAGTTCCCGAGACCTGGGATGAATTTAAAGATATCGCTCTTTTCCTGTCTAAACCCCCCGAGATTTATGGGACGCAGTTTGCTGGGAAAGAAGAAGCCTTATCAGGTCGTTTCTGGGATGTTCTCATGGCTCACGGTGGAAAAATTATCGATGAAAATTTTAAGCCTGCCTTTAATAGCCCAGAGGGAATAAAAGCTGCAACTATGTTGCGAGATCTCTATCAGGCAGGAGCGATGCCACCCGGAATGGTGAATTTCCTTTGGGATGATGTAGCAGGAAACTGGGTGAATGGGACGATTGCTATGTACACCGAATGGTATGGATGGTATTCCTACTTCCAGAATCCAGAATCATCAAAAGTGGCAGGAAAATTTGATATCGCCCGCCAACCAAAAGGCGATGCTGGCATTCATAGTGGTTGGGCTGGTGCTCATTGTTTCTCTGTTACCAAAGCAAGTAAAAACAAAGAAGCTGCAGTCGCTTTCGTGAAATATATTACCAGCTATGAACCGCAGCTCTTTGAGGCTCAAATCGGGTATATTCCGGTTCGTAACAGTGTTTTTGAAGCCATTATTAAGGAAGCAGAACAATCAACTGATCCTTTGGCTAAGAAACGGTTTGAGTTAATGAAGCTTCAAATTAATGAAGACTTTACTCCTCCACCAATTGTTGCCGAATGGATTCCGATTTCCAATGTGTTGTACCCCAAACTGCAAGCCATCATGTTGGGTGATATCAGTGTTGAAGATGGTCTCAATAAAGCTGCTCAAGAAGTTGAGGCCATTATGGAAGAAGCCGGATACTATGATTAGCTTTTGAAAACGGGGGGGATTCCCCCCGTTTTCATTTTTAAAAGGGGGTGTTCGGCTTTTATGGCTTTAGATACTCATTTCAAATCAAGAAAAGATATAAAAAAATCATCAAAACACGACCGTTATTTATCTTGGTTTATGATTATTCCAGCTCTTGCCGTTGTTGTTGTGTTAATAGTTGTTCCTATGATCTATTCTTTTTCCCTCAGCTTAACCAATATGAATTTGTTGAAGCCAGCGACGACTCAATATATTGGTTTTCGGAACTATATACGGCTGTTTCAGGATGATATATTTTGGAGAGCCTTCTGGAATACGGTTATTTTCATGACCGTCGCCGTTAATGTTGAATTTATTCTTGGGCTTTTTATCGCTCAACTCATGTTTAAAGTCACTCGAGGACAAGGAGTTATTCGTACTGCTATCATGGCTCCCATGATGTTTGCCCCGGTTTTGGTTGGGTTTCAATTTAAATGGTTTTTTAATGACCAGGTAGGATTAGTGAATAATCTACTTTATTCACTGACTGGACAATATCAAATCATTCCCTGGTTGATTTATTATCCGATGAATTTATTTGCTATTTTATTAGGGGAAATCTGGATGAGTACCCCATTCATGGTCATCGTCTTTTTAGCCGGTTTAGTAAGTCTTCCAACCGAACCGTTTGAGGCAGCCGCAGTTGATGGCGCCAGTGGTTGGCTGCAATTTCGCTATATTACCTTACCGCTGATCGGACCATTTATTTATATTGCTATGGTAATCCGCTCGCTTGATCTCGGGCGGGCCTATGATTTAGTGCGGATCATGACCGGAGGTGGACCAGCTAATCGATCAGAAATGATCTGGACCTATACCTACCGTCTGGCTATTACCAATAATAAATTTGGAATGGGAACGGCCATGTCATTTATCACTGTGGCGGTTTCCTTTGCTTTTGTCATCTATCTCTTTAAGCAACTTGCCAAAAGTCGTCAGGAGGTTTACTGAACATGGAGAGATCGGGAGCTATCCGTCTGGTATCACGAAGACGGAGAAAAGTTCGTCAAGAATGCTATAACTTGCTGGTTTTTTTCCTGGTAGCGGTTTTTTTCCTGCCGGTTTTATGGATTATCATAACCGCCATGCGCCCTGAAGTGGAGGTTAATGCTCGCCCCCCGGTCTATATCCCCTCTCGTTTAAGTTTAGAAACCTTTGCCAGCCTTTTGGGAGCCGGTCATACCGAAAAATCGATTCCATTTTACAGTTATTTACGAAATTCACTCTTGGCTTCAATTTTCAGTACCTTTTTAGCTTTAACGGTAGGAACACTGGCTGGATACAGTTTTTCCCGGTTTCGATTCCGGGGTGCCGACCAGACATTCATCGGAATGATGCTGGCCCGCTCCATTCCCGGTATTTCGATTAGTCTCCCTTTATTTGTTCTTTTTGCTCGGACTGGCCTTTTAGATCGGGTATACGGGCTAATTTTGGTTTATACTGCCATGACCATTCCCTTTACCACTTGGCTGATGCAGGGTTTTTTTAAGGATATTCCTGCTACTCTTGACGAGGCTGCTCAGATCGATGGGTGTTCCCGCTGGCAAGCCTTCATTCGTATCGATCTTCCTCTTACTCTCCCTGGTCTGGCTGCGAGCGGAATTTTCGCTTTTTTAACCGCTTGGAACGAATTTCAAATTGCCAGCGTCATTACCCGGACGCCAGCTTCTAAAACCTTTCCAGTTGGGTTGTTTGATTTTACTCAGGAGTTTACCATCGACTGGAGGGGGATGTGTGCCATGTCGGTGATCATGCTGGTGCCGGCGATCGTTTTTGTGTTGCTTACTCAAAAGCAACTGATTAAAGGACT